>JAOPZB010000223.1 GCA_025964355.1 Solirubrobacterales bacterium
GCGCACGAGGCGATCCGGCAGTGGGTCCCCCGATCGCCATCCCTCCAAGGCGGCGACTCGGCGAGTCGAACAATTGTTCGCATGATAGGACGCCCTGACCCCGTTTCTGTGTGACGGACGTCACACAGATAAAGTCTCTGCAGAAGCGCTGATCCTCCTAGGGAGGTCCGACGATGCCGGTTTCGTTAGCGGCGAAGGTGCGTGATGAGGGGATTGATCGCTCGCGCCCTCAGGAACTTGACCATTTCGTCGAGCCCGTCGCCCGCTCCTGCGCGAGGCGTTCGGCGGCGGCACGGGCCTCGTCGATGTCGGAAGCGGTAAGGCGCGCGATCAAACCTCCCACCCAGACGTAGACCCATCCCTCTCTCTGCTGAACGTGACCGGCGATGCCAGCAGGCCGACCCTCTTGGAGGACCACAGCAAGCACAACTCCGTTGCCGAGGTCGTGGACCTCCTCAAGCTTGAACTCCAAATCCTCATACACGCCGAACCAGCCCGCAACGAACGCACGAATTGCCGCTTGGCCCTCGAAGATGTCCCCCAACCCGCGCCCCTCAAAGACCGCATCCACAGCAAAGGTGCCCATCACCGCATCGATATCGCGGCGATTCCCAGCCTCAAACTGCCTGCGCACGAGCTCCACCGGGTCGGGCGTCGTGGACTCCTCGGGCATCTCCCGGTCAGTATCACGGACGGACTCGCATCCGCGCTTGCGGGCTGTCAGGAGCGATTGTGGCGAGGAAGTCGTGGAAGGCCCGGTCGGTGCGCGCGGTGTCGCCGGTGGCGTCGAGATCGGTGAGCAGGCCGCGGATGACGGCGAGCACGACGGTCGCCAGTTCAGTTGCTCGACGGTAGATCGACACACGACGAGGAGGTCATGGTGAGGATCGTTTTCGTGCACGGGGCATGCGTGAAGGACGGATCGTGGTGGTGGCACCGAACCGGTGAGCTGCTGGCCGAGCAGGGTCTCGCCAGCGAGGCGCCCGCCCTGCCGAGTTGCGGCGAGACGGGAGAGCCGACGGATGCGGGAGGACCCGGGCTGGCCGCGGACGTCGCCGCGGTCCGGCACGTCTTGACCGCGAGCGACGAGCCGACCGTGGTGGTCGCCCACAGCTACGGCGGGATCGTCACCGCGGAGGCAGCGGCGGGCGTCGAGGCCGTGCGCCACCTGCTGCTCGTATCCAGCTACCTGCCCGAGGTCGGGCAGAGCCTCTCCTCGTTCGGCGGGGAGGAGCCAGCCGCGTTCCTCGACATCGACCCCGAGGGCGGCACCTTCACCGTCCGACCGGACGCCTTGGCTGAGACGTTCCTGCAGGACTGCGATCCGGAGATCCAGCGAGAGGCCACCGACAGGACGGCCCGCCAGAGCCTGGCGGTTCTCGAGCAGCCGGTGCAGTCAGCGGCCTGGCAGCATGTGCCTTGCACGTACCTCGTCTGCGCAGAGGACCGGGGCACCCCCGCCGAGTTACAGCGCGAGTTCGCCGGTCGGGCGGGCAGCGTCGTGGAACTCGACGCCGGCCACCACCCCTTCCTCTCCCAGCCCGGCGCCGTCCGCGACCTGATCCTCGGACTGTGACGGCCACAAAGGGTGGTCCCATCGTGCGTATGGACATTGAGGCCGCCTCGTCGGGCGTTAGCTGCTCTCAGGTAATTCGAACTCGTTGCCGACCGTCGTCACGATTTTGAGGTCCTCGGCCATCTACGGGCCGCCGTCTTCGCGCTTGCGTTCGACGTCTCTGCCCTTCTTCTGCAGCCATCGGCCGAACTTTCTCAGCGGAAATCCCAGGAGCACGACGATTGCCGTGCCGATCAGGAAGACCCCCACTACGAGTCCGTCCTCAGCGGCGCCGCGTCACGACTCTTTGGCCTCCCGGCCCGCCTCTTCGCTCAGGCGCGCCAGCTCCTCGTCGCTGATCGGCTCCTCATAGGAAGCGAGCAGGCGCTCGCCCTGTCGACGTCGGCCTCGTCGACGTAGACGTAGCGCCCGCCCGACGTTCCCCATTCGGGGCCGCCTATGGTGCGCTGCGAGATGGCGTGTATCCCCGCCTCAGACAGGCGGCCGCGGACCATTTCGGCCTCGGCTTCGGAGGCGACCGTGGCTACGACCTTGAGCGCACCGGTCATCTGGAGGGAGGGTAGCGTGATGCGTCCGGGCCTCGACGAGCCGTTACGTTGCCGGCGATTCGTAGGGTTTCGCGATGTCAGGTATTCCGTCGACCCAGAGAGAGGTTTGAGATGCCGATTGACCAGACGATGCTCGGCACCGTCGTCCAGGAACAGATGGAAGCCATCGAAGCCGACCATCTGGAGGACGACTGCCAGCTCGGCGCCGTCGTCGTGATAGTCGAGGTCCTCTGTGCAGAGGGGGAGGCGAACGAGCTCGGTGAGCAGGAGGCCCGTCGAGAAGTGCGGATCAGGACGAGCCCGATGACCCAGCACGGGCGCATCGGCTTGGTGGCTGAAGCCCTGAGAAACCTGTTCGGCTGACCGTCAGGCGGCGCCGAGCGCCAGCTGCCCGACCTCGTCGAGCGGGCTGCCGATCGCGATCGCGCCGTCCTCCCAGACGGCCACCCGCCGGCGCCCGGCGGCCTTGGCCGCGTAGAGCGCGCGGTCGGCTGCAACGAGCAGCGCGGACGGCGTCGCATCCTCGTCGAGCAGAGCGGCGACTCCGGCGCTCGCGCTGAGCGTCGTCCCCTCGTCGGTCATCAGCTCCCGAAGCTCGCGTCCGATGCGCTCGGCGAAGGCGCCGGCCTCGGCGTGGCCCACGCCGAACAGGACGGCGGCGAACTCCTCGCCGCCGACCCTCGCGAGCGTGTCGCCGCCGCGCTGCTCGCGCCTCAGCAGGTCCGAGAAGTCGCACAGCGCGCGATCACCGGCCGCATGTCCGAGGCGGTCGTTGATCTGCTTGAAGTGGTCGAGGTCGAACAGGGCCAGCGACAGTGGGACCTTGCTGCGCTGAGCGCGGTCGATCTGTCGCTGCAGCTCGGAGTCGAACGCTCGGCG
>JAOPZB010000237.1 GCA_025964355.1 Solirubrobacterales bacterium
ACGGCGATGCGGGCGATGACCTGCCCGACGGTGACGGTGTCGCCCTCGGCGACGAGGATCTCGCTGACCGTCCCGCTGGCCGGAGAGGGGAGCTCGAGGTCGACCTTGTCGGTGGATATCTCGACGATCGTCTCGTCGACCTTGATCGCGTCGCCCAGCTTGACATGCCATTCGAGGATCGTTCCCTCGCTGACAGACTCGCCCGCGGCAGGCGTCACGACGTCTACCGTCTGCTGAGCCGTGGTGCCCGTTGCCATCGGTTCCTCACTCTAGCGCGGCGGGTGGCTCGAGGAGCCGGCCGCAGCCCCGCTTTCACCGTTACCCGGGCCGCGCGACCACGGCCGATCCGTCGGGCGCTCAGCGCTCAGGTGCCGGCGCGCGGCGAGCCTGCTCGCGCTGCTCGCGGATGAACTCATAGCTGCCGAAGAACGGCCCTACGCCTCCGAGCACCGCGACGGCAACGGCGAGGCGCAGGGAGACGACGTGCAGCCGCGCTGCGGTGATGCAGGCCGCGGACATGAAGATCCAGAGCAGACCGTGGGTGAGTCCGAGCGCGAATGTCAGCGGCTCGGGCTTGCCCGCGGCAAAGGCGCACACGAGCAGGGCGATGTAGACGCAGGAGTGGGCGAACGAAGTCCACTTCAGGCGCGTGAACGACAGCGGCCCGGCGCCCGGCCGCAGGGTCGCGCTCACTCCGACAGCCAGCGCGCCATGCGCGGGAGGATCTCTCCGGCCTCGGGCGGCCAATCGTCGATCTCGCAGGGCCACCAGGCGAACGCGTCATGCTCGTCGTCCGGTCGCACTGCATCCTCTGCCCCCGATGCCAGCCAGGCCTGACCGACGAACATCACGAGCTTGTGGGGAAGTCGCAGCAGGGCCTCTCCCCGCACCCGTTCCGGTGAGACCGCCCACTCCTCTCTCAGCTCGCGGACGAGCGTGTCTGCGGGGCTCTCGCCCAGGTCGACGGCGCCGCCCGCGCCAAGAGCCCATCGCCCCGCCCACGAAGAGACCCACTGGGCGCGGCGCCCCGCCAGCCACCGGCCGTCCGATGAGCGCGTCACACATAGCGCAGCCACGCTCTGGGATGCATCGCCGGCGACGAGGCGCAGAGCCCAGCGCAGGGGCTGTAGCTCGATCGCAAGGCCCTCCTGGTCCTCGCTGTAGTCGACCAGGCGCGCGGCCATGCCGTCGTGGCTTGGCGAGCCTCTGTCCTGCAGGTCCTTGATCGCCGAATCTGCGGCCTCGGTCTGTGCCGCGGACGGCTCGAACTGCTCATCGTGCCAGCGCGCCGTGATCTGCTCCAACTCCCACGGGCCTCGGGCGAGGACCTCCGGTGGCTGCGTGGCGGGCTCGGGCTGGGCGGACATCGAGAGGAAGGCTAGTGAATGTCGGACCGGCGCCGGTGCGCATAGACTCGCGCCGGTGATCACCCGTCGGCGCAAGCATTGGGGGTGGGGCTTTGAGGATCAGCAGCCTTCACCCGGCGAGGCGCGCGCGTCGGCCGCCGCACTTGCCGCTCACCTGGAGATGACCCTCGGCGACTTCGAGGACCCGGTGTCCCTGCAGGCGCTCGAGCTGCCCGCGCCGCGCTTGGATGCGCCGCCGTCGCTTGCGGAGATCTGCTTCGACGACGTTCACACGCGTGCCTCCCATGCGCTCGGCAAGTCCTACGTGGACGTCGTGCGCGGGTTTCGCGGGCGCTTTGAGGACGCCCCCGATCTCGTCGCGCGTCCGCGCGAGGAGGCTGATGTCGAACGGCTGCTGGAGTGGTGCTCGAACGAGGGTGTTGCGGCGATCCCGTTCGGCGGCGGGACCTCGGTCGTCGGCGGGGTGACGCCAGATGTAGGACCGCACTACAACGGCGTCGTGTCGATCGACCTGGGCGGGCTCGACCGGGTGCTCGAGGTGGACGCCGTCTCGCGCGCCGCTCGTATCCAGGCCGGCGCGAGTGGACCCGGGCTCGAGGCGCAGCTCGGCGAGCACGGTCTGACGCTGCGCCATTTTCCGCAGTCGTTTGAGCTCTCGACTCTGGGCGGCTGGATCGCCACCCGGGCAGCCGGCCATTTCGCGACGCTATGGACTCACATCGAGGACTTCGTCGAGTCTGTCCGCGCGGTCACGCCGATCGGTCTGTGGGAGTCGCGACGGCTGCCCGGATCGGGTGCGGGAGTGAGCCCCGACAGGATGCTCGCTGGCTCGGAGGGAACGCTCGGCGTCATCACGCAGGCCTGGGTTCGAGTGCAGCCCCGTCCGGTCCACCGCAGCTCGGAGAGTGTGCGCTTCACGAGCTTCCTCGCCGGCGCGGAATGCGTCCGCGCGATCTCCCAGGCCGGCTTGCATCCCTCCAACTGCCGGCTGCTCGACGCGGGCGAGGCACGACTGACGATGGCGGGCGACGGTTCGCACGCCCTGCTCGTGCTCGGCTTCGAGTCGAGTGACCATCCGGTCCAGGCCCCGATGACGCGGGCGCTGGAGCTCTGTGCAGAGCATGGCGGCGCCGTATCCGAGCGCAGCGCTCGCTCCGGCGATCCCGTCAGCTCATGGCGCGAGGCGTTTCTCGGCGCGCCCTACCTGCGCGACCTGCTGGTGGCGATGGGCGTGCTCAGCGAGACCTTCGAGACCGCGATCACCTGGGAGCGGCTGCCGTCATTTCATGATCGCGTCAAGGCCGCGGCCGAGCAGGCGGCGCGCGAGGTGTGCGGCGAGGGCAGCCGGGTGTTCTGCCGCTTCACCCACATCTATCCCGACGGGCCCGCCCCGTACTTCACCGTCCTTGCGCCTGCGCGCCGGGGCGAGGAGATCGAGCAGTGGTGGGCGATCAAGCGCGCTGTCTCGGACGCAATCCTCGCGGAGGGCGGCACCATCACCCATCACCACGCCGTCGGTCGCGACCACCGCAGGTGGTACGACCTCCAGCGTCCGGAGCCGTTCGCAGCCGCGCAGCGCGGCGCGAAGGCCGCTGTCGACCCGGCGGGAATAATGAACCCGGGCGTGCTGATCGATCCGCTGCGATGAGGTTCGCGGTCCTCGGCCCCGGCGGAGTGGGCGGGCTGCTGGCCGGTGCGCTGGATCGAGCGGGCTCCGAGGTCACGGTCGTCGCGCGCGGCTCCACCGCCAGCGCGATATCCGAGCGCGGGCTGCGTGTGAACAGCGTCAGACTCGGCGAGTTCGTGGCCCATCCCCGTGCGGTCGAGGCTCTCGAGGAGCCCGTCGACGCGCTGCTGGTCGCGACGAAGGCGTCGGGTCTGCAGCCGGCGCTCGAGCGCATCACAATCGAGCCGGGCGTCGTTCTGCCTCTGCTCAACGGGCTTGATCACATCGCCGTTCTGCGCGAGCACTTCGCGACGGCAACGGTATTGGCCGGCTCCATCCGCGTGGAGGCCGACCGGCCCGAGCCAGGGGTGGTGCTCCACACGAGTCCATTTCTGGTCGTGAACATGGCCAGTGCAGAGCCGGCCGCCGCGCCGGCAATGCAAGCGCTCGCAAAGACGTTGACCGACGCGGGCGTCCCGGCGGAGGTGCTCTGGCCGATCTCCCCCCAGTCCGAGGCGCAGGTGATGTGGTCCAAGCTCGTCCGGCTCAACGGGCTGGCCTGCACGACGAGCGCCTACGACAAGCTGCTCGGCGAGATCCGCTCCACCCCACGGCTGCGGGCGGACCTCGTGGCGGCGATCGAGGAGGCATGCGCCGTCGGGCTCGCCGAGGGTGCGACGGACGTCGACCCCGCTACGGCCATCGCCGAGCTCGACCGTGCGCATGACACCCTCGGAAGCTCCATGCAACGGGATATCGCCGCCGGTCGCGCTCCGGAGCTCGATGCGATTCCCGGCTCGGTGCTGCGCGCGGCCGACCGTCACGGGATCAGCTGCCCGACGATCGAGCGGCTGGTCGCGGTGATCGCCAAGCGCGCCGGAATCGAGCCGCCGCTGCGCCGACGCTGAGGTCCGGCGGTGCCCGGCGTCTACTGCTCGAAGGGGTGTGGCGGCGTCTCTGGTCCGACCGAGGGAAGCGAGCGGGTGGCGATCGCCTCCACCGCCTCCTCCTCGGCGGCCGAGCCCTCCTGGTCGTGCTCCCCGTCGCAGAGCACGCGGAAATTGCCGGTGACGCCGCTGTCGCCGTGGATCGTTATGCCGGGAAGGACCTCCTCGCCCTCGTCGAAGCCAAGGCGCTCAAGGTCGAAGTGCGACAGCCCGATGCCCCATGCCGTGTGAGTCGGGTTCTCCCGATCGTGCGCCGACACCGCCTGCGCGAAGCGCTCGAGGTTCCTGGCGATCTTGCCGGTGTCCGCCATCGCTCAGCGGGAGGGTAGCGCGAGCGCGCGGACGGTTGTGCCAGGCGCCCGGCGCCGAGCCACGCCTGGCGACGCGGCGCCCAGATCGCCAGACGCCAACCGTCCTACGCGGCCGTCATTTCTTTTTCTTTTTCGTCTTCGGGTGGATTCCCGGAATGCACGTGTGAAACTTCCGCAGGTCCTCGTACACGCGCTTCTTCGACGATGTGACGATCATTGCGACGCGGATGGTGCCCAGCGGCAGTCCGCGCAGATCGATCGTAGTGTGCCGCCCCGTGAGCTTGCCCGAGAACTTCAGTTTCCCGTTGATCAACACGACCACGCTGACCAGCGTCACGTTCCGGGGCGCGCGCGGGTGGGCGATGAACCGGCGTTTGCTCAGGCAGATCCCGCTTGCGGGCAATCCGAGGTTGGCTGCCGTGGCGACGTGGAGCACCTCGTCGCCACAGACGCTCGCCGAGGGCGAGTTGGTCGAGTCTCCGCTGTAGGACGCCTGCCAGTAGTAGGTCCCGGGTGCCGGTGCGACCGCCGCCGAGCGGCCAGCCGACCCGGCCGCAACCGCACCGGAGCTCGCGGCAGCGGCTGGGACGGTGCATTTGCTGTCCTTGTACAGGGCGTAGGACACGGTTCCCGATGCGCTCGCCGCCTTGGGGCCCGAGATCTGCGCCGTGTCGATCACCGGGGCGCCGGCCGGAACAGTGATCGATGCGCTGCGCGCGCCCGCGCCGGATTGCAGCGTCGAGATCGAGGTCGGCGCGAGCACGGCCGGGACCTGGCCGATCGGCGGCGACTCCAGCGCGAAATACGCCGAGGCACCCGGTGCGATCGTCGGCGAGAAGTTCACCACGCCCTCATGCGCGTCGGGGGAGATGTTCGAGAACCACGAGGTGGGACCCTCATAGCCGGTCACGGCATCGCCGTTCGCGCTATAGCCGTTGACGCTGATTCCCGCCGGGAACGTCACGCCCGGAGGCTCGCCTGGCGGTGACGGAAACCCGCAGACCTCTTTTTCCGGCGGGCATTTGGCGCCGGCCGTTGGGACCGGCTGCCTCGCGGAGTTCCTGGGCAGCACCACGCAACCCGGGGGCCACGGTTCGCCCCGGGTGTTGCAGATCCCGTCGTTGTCGAACGCGAAGAAGCCGTTCCCGGCATAGAGGGCGATTGACGAGAGCGGCTTGGAGGAGTTGTTCTGCACAGCCAGCAGCGCATCCTCTTCGCCCGGGTCGTACGGCCCCTGCGTCGGGTCCTGCAGGACCTGAGTTCCGCCGTCGCTGACGACGACCAGAAACTGACAGCCCTTGTCTTTGACGATCGGGGGGCACTGCGAGAAGAGGGCGCTGGCGCTCGACGGAGCGAGCCACACACCCAGGGTGGCGAGCGGAACAAGCGCGAAAAGCAGTCTGCGTCTCATCGATCATCCTTCCTGATAGTCCGAGACCTCTCTCGCGGCCCCCCTTACGTCCGGGGACGGTACAGGCCGCCCAGACGGAATGTCGAAGGGCGGACGAATGGCGTTCGCCGAGAACCGGCCGAAGCAGGGCGTTCACCGCCTGTAGCCATCGGCGTCCGGCATCGAGATCGCTAGGAGCGCCCCGGGCGGGGCTCGCGCCCTACCCGGCCGTCGCGACAGCCGCCGGGACGACCTCGGCGAACTTGACAGTGTCGATGAACTGCCGGAAGCGCGCGAGCTTGCCGTCGCGGATATCCCAGACGTGGACTGCTGGCACGTCCAGCGCCGTGCCGGTTGCCTTGCCGGTGCCCGTGTAGCGGACGACTGCCGCGACGGTTGCGCCGGAGCCAATGAGTTGCTCGGGTGTGACCGCGAAGCCCTCGACGTCCTCTGAGATCGGGCCAAAGACGTTCTGCGCCACGGCCTCGCCGCCGCGGTGCAGGCCCCCGTATGGCATGCCCTCGGCCTCGAACCATTCAATATCGTCAGTGAATCCTCCGAGCACGGCGGGGACATCGCCTCGGCTGAACGCGTCATAGATACGCTTGACGAACTCGACGTTCTGCTCACTCATGGGTCCCCCTTGGTTGGCGCAATTGGAACCCTGACCGTACTCGAACGTCAGGTCTCGCGTCCAGTCTTACAGACCGGGCGCGACCCTCGCACTACGGCTTCTCAACTAACTCAATTCGATAGCCATCGGGATCTTTGACGAAGCACAGCCGTGAGCCGCCCTCGCGCACCGAGTACGGTGGCTTCTCCGGCTCGATTCCCTGCTCGGCCAGGCGCGCGAGCGACGCGTCGAGGTCGTCGCTGGTGATCGCGATGTGCCCGTAGGCGGTCCCGATCTCGTAGGAGTCCACGCCGAAGTTGTAGGTCAGCTCCAGGCGTGGCATGTCACCGTCGCCCGGCTGGTTCATAAAGACGTTGACGGCCTCGTCGCGGATCGGAATGCGCCCGACCTCCTCGAAGCCGAGGGCCTCGTAGAAGGCCACCGAGCGGTCGATGTCGGTGATGCGATAACACGTGTGGATGAGGGCCATCGCCGGAGTCTACGCCGAGGCGTCACCGGCCGCGGGTGAGTGCTCCCAGACCTCCGGGCGGGCAGATCCTTCCCGGTGTGGGTCCCGGCAAACCCCGCAAACTGCGGCGGTTTCACATAAAACCGGGTTGACATTGAGCGGTGGATGCGGTTAGGAAGGTCAAGCCGGGGGGACGGAGCCTTGGTCGCCACGGCGACCCACGGGCGTGATCCGGCATCGATATCCACGAACTGAGGGGTCCTGGAGATGTGGGGAGTTGCCGTCGTCCCGAGGCGCGGCCGTGTCGGCTGCGCGCTTCTGTCTGTGATGCTATCCGCGACGCTGGCGTTCGCCGCGACTGCCGGCGCGACCGAAGCGAAGGTCGGTCCGCCCAAATCCATCGACGCGCTCGGTGACTCGATCACCCGCGGCTACGACTCCCAGGGCACCGGCTGCGGGAGCTTCGCCGACTGTCCCGCCAACTCATGGGCGACGGGCACGAGCTCCGGTGTCAACAGTTACTACATGCGGGTAAAAGCGCTGAATCCCTCCGTCTTGCTCGCCAGGCCCGTGACAAGCTCGACGGCCGGCGGCAACGACGCGGTGACCGGCGCGAAAATGGGCGATCTGCCTTCACAGGCCGCCAACGCCGTCGCCGCGCCGAACAAACCCGACCAGGTGCTGATCCTGATGGGCGCCAACGACGTCTGCACATCCTCGGAAGCAAGCATGACGTCGGTGTCGAGCTTCCGTTCGAGCCTCACGTCAGGGCTGAACACCCTGAGCAGCGGGCTTCCCGATGCGCGCATGGACGTCTCGTCGATCCCGAACATCTACAACCTCTGGAAAGTCCTTCACACGAACCTGGCCGCCGTTTTGACGTGGGGTGTCGCGAAAATCTGCCAGTCGATGCTGGCGAGCCCGTCGTCGACCTCGTCAGCCGATGAAAACCGGCGGCTGAAAGTGCAGAAACGCAACGAAGAATTCAACGCGACCCTCAAAGAAGTCTGCGCCCAGTACATCCACTGTCACTATGACGGCGGCGCTGCCTACGCCATCCAGTTCGCGGCCAGCGACGTGAGCACGCTGGACTACTTCCACCCCAACACCAACGGTCAGGCCAAAGCGGCCGCCACGGCTTTCACAAACGGCCCGAGCTTCACCGACCTGACCGCTCCGATCACGACGATCACTCGCGACAGAGTGGCGGAAGGCGTCGATGACTGGTACCGCGCGAACGTCACGGTGACGCTCAGCGCGACAGACGGCAACGACCCGGTCGCCGGCTCGGAGTACTACTACAAACTCGAAGGCGCGGCCGACACGCCGTGGACGAAGTACACGGGTCCGATCACAGTCAGCAGCGAAGGGCAGACGACGATCAACGCCCGCTCGGTCGACTCCAACGGCAACATCTCGGAATCGAAGAGCGACGTGATCAAGCTCGACAGGGCGAAACCGTCCTTCACCCTTACATGTCCAGGCGGCCCGGTGGCGCTGAACAGCGAAGCCTCCTACACGATCTCCGCCGCCAGCGACACGAAGTCAGGCTTCGCCAGCAATCCGAATGGCACGTTCGCGATCGACACCTCCAAAGCGGGCTCCTTCGCCAACACCGTGCAGATCGAGGACAGGGCCGGCAACACCACCACGCAGCAGTGCACGATCGACGTGGTCTACCCGGTGCCGGGGGTGCCGGCGCTGTCATCGGGCGTGACCCCGAACGTCGGTGTCTTTGGCCTGGCTTGGACGGCGTCCGCGGATCCGCTGCTGTACGGGTCTCTGCAGTACACGCTTCAGCACCGCAACGCCGCGGACACCGAATGGTCGGACGTCGACAACGCGATCGCCGCGCCCTCGTTCGAATTCAGCAAAGCATCCCGTGAGGCGGAGGGGACGTGGCGTTACCGGGTGATGGCTCATGAAGGCCTGTTGA
>JAOPZB010000123.1 GCA_025964355.1 Solirubrobacterales bacterium
GCGGCATAGAGGGCGATCACCGCTCCGTAGGAGTGACCGACGAGATGCGCGCCGTCGCCGAGCAGCGCGGCGAACAACGGCGCCTCGGCCTCGAAGTCGCCGCGCGACAGCGGGCGGCTCGCCCCGAAGCCAGGGCGGTTGGGCATCGCCAGGCTCCACGAACGTCCGAGCGCCAGCTGGTGGCGCCAAGTGTGCCCGGCGCCGACGACGCTGCCATGGATGAACAGGACGGGCGGTCCGCAACCCTCGCGCATCACCTCGAGATCGGCCGCGGAGACCATGTGAGCGTGAGTTTAGGATCAGCGATTCGCCGGCGCCCGGGCGCGCGTTGGGCCTGAGACTTGTCATTTCCGCGGTTCGTCCTAGGATTACCGTCATGGCGCTTGAGACGCAGGAGCTTGCACGCGGAGACTGGAAACCGTACTTCGACGATTTCAGCCGCGATCTCGACCGGCTCACGGCATCCGTCGAAGTCGCCGGGCGCGACGTGGGGGCCCAGATCGAGGCGGATCGGCTGATCCTCACGGGCATCACCTACGACGATCGCGACGACGTCGTGGTGATCGGCCTCGATGCCAAGGGCGGACTCACCGAGGAGCTCGAGCACATGGTCTACAAGCCGCAGAAGATCTTCGTGGCAAGCGGCGACGACGGCCGGACGGCCATCGACATCGAGGATGGCGAAGGCAACCAGACGCTGGTCAGGCTAGAGCCGGCCACCTGACCGGCACGGCTCGGCGATGACCGGTCACCACCTCGAGGTCCTCCCGCTCTCGAGGCAACGCTGGATCGTCCGCTACGAGGGAGATCCGACGCCGCTGTCGGAGAGCACCACGCTCGCCGACGCGCTCGCCGAGGCTCGCCTCCACGCCAGGCAGTTCGGTGAGCCGGTCATCCATATTCAGGGCCTGGACGGCAATCGGCAGCTCGAGCACGTCGACCCCGACTTCCGTGCGCCCACGCCCGCGGACGTCAAGGGTCCGCACGTCGAGCCCTGATCGGGCTGTCCCTGCCCTGCCTGACCGGCTCGGGGCTTGACGCTGATCAGGCCGCGCCACGGATGAGGTCGGCGCCACGCTCGGCGATCATGATCACCGGCGCGTTGGTGTTACCGCCGACGATCGTCGGCATGACCGACGCGTCTATGACGCGCAGTCCGTCGACCCCGTGTACCCGCAATCGCGAGTCGACGACCGCCTGCTCGTCGGTATCGCTCATCCGCGCCGTGCCGACCGGGTGATAGATCAGCATCAGGCGGCGTCTCAGATCCGCTTCGAGGTCCTCGCGCTCGACGGCCTGCGGACCGGGCTTGAGCTCCTTGACCACGAGCGGGCGCAGCGGCGGCTCGGCCGCGATCTCGCGAGCGAGTCGCATCCCCGCGATCATCGACTCGAGGTCCTCCGGGGCCGACAGCGTGTTCGTGATGATCCGCGGCTTGTCCGTCGGGTCGGACGATCTCAACCACACTCGTCCGCGGGCCCTCGGCGAGATCAGCACCGGTGCGATCACCATGCAATGGCCGTCGTAGGTCTCCGCGCCGTGATCTTCGAAGTAGGCCGCACCCATGTGGAACTGGATGTCCGCCGCCGGAAGGCCCCCGCGCGTGCGCGTGAAGGCGACGACCTCGGCGACCGTCGAGCTGAGCTTGCCCGATCGTCGCAGCAGCCACTCGGCCAGCGGCTTCGGCTTGTCGGCGCCATAGAGGGTGTTCTGGTCGGAGACTTCCCAGATCAGCGTCACGAACGGGTGGTCCTGCAGGTTGCGCCCGACGCCCGGGAGATCGCGGCGCACCTCGACGCCCGCAGTACGCAGGTCCTCCGCGGGCCCGATTCCCGACAGCAGCAGCAGGTGCGGCGAGCCGATCGAGCCCGCGGACAGGATCACCTCCCGTCCCGCGCGAGCCACCTCGACGCCGCGGCGGCCCTTGCGCAGCCGGACCCCCACGGCTCGGTTGCCGTCGAGCTCCACCCCGAGCACGGTCACGTTCGTGCGCACCTGCAGGTTCGACCGCCCGAGCGCCGGGCGCAGGTACGCGTCGGCGGCGCTGAAGCGCTGGCCGTTTCGCTGTGTGACCTGGAACATCGAGGCGCCGTCCTGCTCGGGGCCGTTGTAATCGGCGATGCGCGGGATGCCGGCGGCCTCGGCGGCCTCGAGCAGCTGGCGGTCGAGCGGGCGGGGCGAGCGCTGCTCGCTGACTCTCAGCGGGCCTCCGACCCCGTGGTACTCCGACGCACCGCGCGCGTTGTCCTCGGACTTCTTGAAGTAGGGAAGCACGTCGCGGTAGCCCCATCCGGCCGCGCCCTGCGCCTCCCAGGTGTCGTAGTCGAGCGGCCTGCCACGGACATAGAGCATCGCGTTCATGGAGCTCGAGCCGCCCAACGCCTTGCCCCGGGGAATGTACAGCTCGCGGCCGTCGACGTGCGGTTCCGGCTCGGTGGTGAAGTCCCAGTCGAGCTTGGTGTGGAACTGCTTCGGGAATGCGGCGGGGATCTTGATGTTCAACGAGCGGTCCTTCCCGCCCGCCTCGAGCAGCAGCACCCGCACCGACGGATCCTCCGAGAGCCGGTTGGCGAGAACGCAGCCTGCCGAGCCCGCGCCGACGATCACGTAGTCGTGCACGCGCTCGTCACGCTCACGCGTCATTTCTGCGAGCCGATCAGCGGTGCCCGGTCCGGGGCCGGCATGAACCTGTAGTCGCCGGCGACGAGCTGCTCGGTGCGCTCGCGGTACTCGCGCATGTAGCCCGGCCAGTTCGCGACGATTCGCCCGCCCTCGTCGCGGTACCACGAGTCGCACTGCGTCCAGGCAGTGCCCTCGAAGCGCGCCTGCAGCGCTCGGTCGCTCGCCGCCTCGACCTCGGGCCGGACCTCGATCGCGCCCGCTCCGCGGGCACGCAGGGCCTTCAGCGCCTGGCGGATGTAGCTCGCCTGCATCTCGAGGTAGAAGACGATCGAGCCGCCCGAAGTGTTGGTGTTCGGCCCGTACATCACGAACAGGTTGGGAAAGCCCGGGATCGTCATGCCGAGATGCGCGTGCGCGCCGCCAGACCAGTACTCGCGCAGGTCCCGCCCGGCGGAGCCCACGATCTCCATCGGGAACATGAAATCGTTGGTCTTGAAGCCGGTCGCCCAGATGACGCAGTCGAGGTCGTGGGCCACACCGTCGGCGCTGACGATCCCCTCGGGCGTCATGCGCACGATGGGCTCCGTGACGACCTCGACGTTGGGGCGGGCCAGAGCCGGCAAGAAGCGGGAGCTGAACAGCACCCGCTTGCAGCCGAACGTGTAGTTCGGCCACACCTTCGCGCGAAGCTCAGAATCCTTCAGTTGCAGCCGCATGAACGCGCTCGAGCGCGCGTGGACGATACGGCCGAACGTCCTCGGATGCCTGATCGCGACGGTGATCGCCTCGCAGTACTGGAACATGAAGCCTCGCCTGAAGGCCTGCACTCCGGGGATCCGTTGGATGGCCGCCTTCACGAGCGGCGGGTAACGCCGGTTCTCGCGGGGCAGAAACCAGTTGCCGGTGCGCTGGAACACGGTCAGGCGCTCGACTTCGGGCGCGATCTCCGGGATGAACTGCACAGCGCTGGCTCCCGTTCCGACCACCCCGACGCGCTTACCGGCGAGCGGGTATCCGTGGTCCCATTCGGCGGAGTGGAAGCTGTGGCCGGCGAACGTCTCCGCCCCGTCGATCCGGGGGCGCGCGGGCTGGTGAAGCTGGCCGGTCGCGAGGATGAGCACGTCGCCGTGATAGGTGCTTCCCTCCTCGGTCTCGACGGTCCAGTTGCAGGCGGTGTCGTCCCAGGAGCAGGACGTGACCGTGTTGTGGGGGTGGATCAGCCGGTCGATCTGCTGCGCCCGGGCCACGTCGCGCAGATAGTCGTGTATCTCGGACTGCGCCGAGCACAGTCGCGACCAGTCCAGGCGCTGGGCAAAGGAGAACGAGTAGAGGTGACTGGGAACGTCGCAGGCAGCGCCTGGATAGCTGTTGTAGAACCAGGTGCCTCCCAGATCGGAGGCCTTCTCGAGGATCTCGATGTCGGTGATCCCGTGCCGGCGCAGCTCGATCGCCGCGGCGATCCCGCCGAATCCCGCGCCCACGATCAACACCTTCAGGCTCGGCGGCGAGACGGTCGGCTGGCGCTCGGTTGCTGCGGACATCTCGGACCCCCTCTCTCCTCTTCGTCCTTGCGGTGACTGCGACGCACAACCTTAGGCTCTCGCGCTCGCCTGCGCCAGTCAGGGTTGCGCGGGCACCGTCGCGTTCACCCAGGCGAGCGCCGGCGCGATGTGCGCGGGGTCGATGTAGTGCCCGCCGTCACCCTCGTGGTACTCGACGTCGATGCCACCGTCGCGCAGCAGCCGGCCGGCCTGGCGCGCGAACTCGATGTCGATCACCGGGTCGCGGCGCCCGTGCGCGATGAACGCGCGCAGGCCTCGCCGGCCCGCCAGATCCGCCTGCCATCCCTCGACCTCGGGCACGAAGCCCGAGAAGGCGAGAATCCCGGCCGGTACCGGCCGGGTCGCGTCGAGGCCGAGCGCGTAGCTCATCACGGTCCCCATCGAAAACCCTCCGAGCACGGTCCTCTGTGGCGGGATGCCGGTCCGCTGCCACAGTTCGTCATGGAGCTCGGCCAGCTCCGTGAAGGCGGAGCGGAACGTGTCGGGATCGGGATGTCCCACGCGTGGCACCAGATACCAGTGGCGGCCGGGGGCGCCAGGGAGGGTGAGCGGGGCTCGCGGCGTCACGAGATGCAGCCGCCGCGCAGGGTCGAGCGCGTCGCCGAGGGGGATGAGATCGTTCTCGTCTGCTCCTCGACCGTGGTGCAGGATCAGCAGCCCGGCTGGGTCGCCTGCGGCGGGGCGCTCGTGGAAGGCAAGGGTCACGTGCGAGCTCCAGCCACGGCACCGAGCAGGGCACTCATGGCGCGCGCGCCAGCAGCCTGGCGCCGACGCCCTCGATCGTCTGCTCGCCGTAGCTCGTCGACGGCTGGCCCGAGGTGAGTACGGCGATCGTGAACGTGACACCGCCGCGCTCCAGCCGCGCCACCTCGGTGAACACCCCCTCTTCTGGAAGCCACCCCGTCTTGAAGAACACGCGCCACCGCGGCCGCGCCACCGGTGGCACGCCCCAGCTCTGGGACGCCTCGATCCCCGACATGAGGTAGCGGGCGTAGGCGTAAAAGCGCGCCGGAATCAGCCGCGGCAGCGCGGACAGCAGGCGTGCCTGGTCGGCGGCCGAGGTCTGCGTGAAGGCCCACCAGCCGACGCCTGGGGCGTAGTCGGTCATCCCCGATTCGCCGGCAACCCTTGCGATCGCCCCGCCGCCGACGATTGCCAGCACGGCCGACGCGGCGTTGTTGCTCGATTCGTGGATCATCGGATAGAGCAGCGATGTGTCGGCGGCTTCCAGGCCACGGTGCCTGCCTTCCAGCATCTGCAGGTAGGCCACGAGCATCATCACCTTGACGATGCTCGCCGTCGCGAAGTGCTCACGCACGCGCAGCCCGGCGAGGCGGCCGGCGCTGTCCACGATCGCGAACGAGCCCCGTCCCGCGCGCGTGTCGAGAAAGCGTGCGGCGGCCGCGATCGCCTCATGGGAGGGATAGACGGCGACCGGCGTGCCTCGCCCTTGGCCCCCGTACTCGAATGCCGACACGCTCGCGGGCCCGCTCGCGGCGATCGCGGCAAGCGCCGCCGTCAACGCCGCCGCCACGCGACGTCGGGTGATTCGTTCAGCGCTCATGAGCGGGCAGCTTGAAGTCGTGCTCTGGGCACGGCCCATGCGCGGCAGGCGGCCCCATCGCCCTTTCCCACGCGGGGTTCAGGCATACGCGATAGGCGAACCGCCTGGCGGGCGGGTCTATGACCGCGCTCGCGTAGGAGACGCCCGGAGCGAGCTCGCGCGTCGGCGTGATGGCCGCGAGGCGAAACAGGCGCGTGCCGCGTGCAGCGGTGAACCACAAGGCGCTCGACGACGGCGATCCGCCTTCGACGGCGTGGCGGATCCGGACGCTCAGGCGGGTCGCGCCCGGTCGGAGGCGGCGCGCGTTGATCGCAACGGCTGGATCGACCACCACCCGCAGATCACGGCTGCTCGCCGCAGAGGCGCCTTCCTCGACGACACGCAGGCGGCTGTTGCGTTCGACGGTCACGCCCCTGAAGGAGAAGCTTCCGTCCTGTGCGCTCGCGAGGTGAGCCACGGTCGAGAAGCCGCGAAAGGGATAGGCCTCGCTCTGCAGAGCCAGCGCCACGCCGGCTGCACCGCGTCCGCCGATCGTGGCCACGCCGCCGACGACGAGCCTGGCGCCGATCGTGAGCTCGGCCGGCGTGGCCGACGCGCTGATCCGCGCTTCAGGGGACACTGCCGCTGGAGCCCCGGCGGCTGCCGTCATGAGAGCGATCGCCATAACCGCCGTAGACATTCCGCCGCCGGCTTGCGTTTGCAATCCCCACATTCGGTGGCGCAACGGTAGACGATGGTCCGGGCGCTCTTGCGCCGTGGACGATCGGCCGCTGCGTGCCGTCAGCGTTTGACGCTGACCGTGGTGGAGGCTGTCGAGCGGGCTTCACCCTTCTGGCGGGGAGCGAACTTGACGCGCACCTTGATCTTCAGGCGGCGATGTGCTTTCAGCGCGCTCACCGCGGC
>JAOPZB010000005.1 GCA_025964355.1 Solirubrobacterales bacterium
CCGTGTCGCCATGACAGGCGGCCTCAGTCCCGTAGAGATTTAGGCGACAGCATCGCAGTCGCCTCGGCGGAGTACAAGTGCCCACCGATAGACTACGTCGCTCTGCGCCCGTAGATCAGCTGGATAGAGCGTCGGTCTACGGACACGAAGGACAGAGGTTCGAATACTCTCGGGCGCGTCTGAAACTGCCTGCTAATCGCCACTTTTTGGCAGGAGCACTCTTGGAGCCACACCGTCGCCGCTCGCTTTGCCCTTGCTAGCCCTCATGCCAGCGCGACGTAGCTGGCCATAGAGCCCCACATAGCCAAATGTTTGGCGGCGGGGCTGGGTCTCACCGTTCTCGGAGATCGCGCGGGCGCGCCCTCTAGATCACCGTACTGAGCTCGACCTTTTCTTCGCTGGTCTGGGTCAGTATCAGGCTGAGCCCTGTCCGTTCGGGGGCGCCTGCCCCGATCGTCGCGTGCAGGACGTCTTCCGGGCCGCCTTCGAAGTGCAGCGGTTTCTGGACCGATTTGCCGGTCGCGAATCTCACGGTCTCTTTCGTGCTCATCGCGTTGACGCCGGTGATGATGGCGATCGTCGAGCCGGTCACCACGACGGGCGTGCTGCCGCACGTGAACGTCGCGATCGTTTCGCCCGAAACGGGGTGCATGTCGGTACCGATCTGGTTTTTGCGAGCTTCGGTGCCGGCTTTCACGACGCCGAGTTCGGTAGCCAGGGGGGCGGACCGCACTTCGCCCGTTTCCGCTTCGGCGCTCTGACAGCTGATTTCGCCGTATGCGCAGCCGGTCAGCTTGAGCGACAGCGATGTGGCTTTCGCTCCCGTGAACGAGCCGATTCCGGTCGCGCCGGTGCAAGTGATCGTGTGGTTGCCGGACGTCACGAGCGAGAGTTTGGTCAGCGGCTTGATCACCGCTGCGAATCCGGTTTTCAAGAGCGGGCTCGATCCTCCGAAGCCCGGGAGCCATTCGTATTTGTTGAAGGAGGAGCCGCTCACGCACGTGGACCCTCCGAAGGCGCCTTCGAAGCCTTTGAAGCAGCGCCCGTATTCCGGTGGCGAGAGGAGCGTAACCCGGTCCGCCGAGCTCGTCGCACTCGTGCCCTCCGTCGTTGTCACGGTCACGTCCACCGTCCCTAGCAACCCGCTCGGAGCCATCGCCGTGATGGACGTGGCGGAGTTGACGGTGTACGAGGCGGCGGGCGTCGAGCCGAAGTCGACCGCGACGGTTTCGCCGAGGTCGGTTCCGGTGATGGTCACGGAGTTGCCCGCGGCCGCGACGCGGGGCCGGACCTTCGTGACGGTCGGCGGAGGCGTGTTGCGGTAGCGGTCGCCGTTGCACGTGACGCTCGTGCCATCGGGCGAGGTGACGGTCACGGGCACGGTGCCTTCGCCCGGCGGCGCGGTCGCTTCGATCGACGTGTCCGAGCCGACTGTGAAGCTCGTGGCTTCGGTGGAACCGAACTTCACGGACGTCGCGCCTTCGAAGTGCAGGCCGGTAATTTTCACTTTCGTGCCTCCGAACGGCGGACCGCCGCTCGGGGAGATCTCCATGACCTCGGGGATCGTTTCGAGGTTTGGGCTGTAGGCGTAGGTGAAGTTGCCGCCAGAGGAAATCTGGGTGACGCCCGTCAAGCCGCAGACACCAGACGGTTCGGGGCTTTCCGTCCCGCCGTTGCCGAGCGAACCCGACACACCGGTGCCCCAGCCCATGACGCGACCGCTTGCGAGCACCGCGAAGCTCTGATTTTCGCCCGCCGCGATCGCGGTGACGCCGGAGAGTCCGGGCACTTCTTTCGCCGAGGTGGGCGACGTGAACGTCATGACGTGGCCGTTTTCGAGCAGTGCGAGGCCGAAGCTCGCTCCGGCGGCAACCGCCGTGGTGCCGCTCAGGCCGCTGACTTCGGTGGGCACTTTGCTCGAGTAGCCCCACATCTTCACTTTCCCGGTGTTCAGCAGGGCCAAGGTGATCCCCGATTCGAACTCGCCTTTGCCGGGGGCGATCGCCTTCACTCCGATCAAGCCGGGGATGCGGAACGGTTCGTCGCGAGCCGTGGTTCCGCCGTCGCCGAGCTGGCCACTGAAGTCGGAGCCCCACGCCATGACCGAGCCGTCGCTGAGCACCGCGAAGCTGTCCGCGCCTCCGGCCGCAACCGACACGGCTCCGCTCACGCCCGGCACTTCAAGCGGTTTGACGCTGCAATAGTTCGTGAAGCCGGACGCTTTGCACGATTCCGGCCCGGTCATCGTGCCGTCGCCGAGCTGGCCGCGTTCGTTTTCACCCCACGCCAGCACCTTCCCGCTCGCCAGCAGGGCGAGCCCGTGGTCGCCGCCCGCGGCGACCTGCGTCGCGTCTTCGAGGCCGAACATCGGGGCCGGCGTCTTGCCGCAGTAGTTACCGAGCGGGCACGTTTCCGGGCCGGGGTAGGCGTTGAGGTCCAGCTGGGCGTAGTTGTTGTTCCCCCACGCCACAGGGCCCGTGCTCGTGATGGCATAGCCTTGGTTGCCGCCTGCCGAGATCGCGCTGACTTCCGTCAGGGAGTCGACGGGTGTCGGTGTGCGGCTGTTTTCAGTCGATTTGCCGTTGCTCAGCTGTTCGGACCAATTGAAGCCCCAGCCGTAGACCTGACCGGCGGCAGCGGGCGCCGCCGCGATGAGCGTGAGGATCAGCGCCGACATCAGCGCGCGCAGCGGCGTCAGCCAACGGCTCCGTCTTCGGCTCACATCCCGCCTCATTGACGATCCTCACTCCCGTCGAGCGCCCTGACAGCTCTCCGCGCAGAAGATAGCCGCACCGCAGCGCCCGGGTCAACTCGGCTCGAGCATCAAGCACCTCGGCACGAAGCATGGCGAGGGGTCGCCCGACAGACGAACGTTCGGCGGTCATCGCGGCGCGCCCTCGAGCAGCAGCTCGGCCAGGGAGCGCGCGTGCTTAGCCGCCCTGTCGTCCCCGCTGCCAGCGCAGACGACCGCGCCCAGGAGCAGTATCTGCAGCTGATAGCCGGCCGCATGCGGATCGGGCGATCCCGCCTGGTCGGCGTAGGCTTCCAGCGTCTGCACGCTGAGATCGAGGCGGCGGGGCGCGACGGGTGGCGGGTCTTGCGCAGCCACCGGCTCGCGAACGACCGTCACCGAGTCTGCGTCGCCGGTGCGAGGGCCGATGGCCGAGCGACAGTCGAAGTCGCGACCGTGAAACCAGTCGTCGAGAACGTCGAAGACGACCAGCGCACGGGGCTGCCGTGCGTCTGCCAGCCGCTCGACTTCAGCCTCTAACCAACTGGTCAAGAGGACTCGCTCAAGGACACGCATACTGCCGGTCGGTGCTCCGCGCCGCCGAAAGTCACCGTTTCAGCCTAGACCGATTCGCCTGCGCAGGGAATCGGCCGTTTGGTGTATTTCTCCTCAGCCCCCGGAGCCGATCAGCACCTCGGCCAGTGCGCGCGCTCGCCTCGCCGACTGGATGTCACCGCGTCGTGCAGAGACGATCGCCCCCATCATGAGAACCTGCAGCTGGCATCCCGTCTCAGCCGGGTTGGAAGCTCCGGCCTGCTCGGCGTAGCGCTCGAGCATGCCGCGCACGACGTCGAGATGGCGAGCGGCCTCCTTATGAATCACATCGTTGCGGTCACTCGTCTCCAGCAGCGTGTTGATGAACGCGCACCCCTCGTAGTCCGGGCGTTCAAACCACGTCTCCAGGACATCGAAGACGGCAAGCGCGCGCGGCCGCCCGACGCAGGCCAGGCGCTCGGTCTCGGCCTGTAGCCATTCCTGCGTCCAGCGCCTTTCGCGGAGGTCGAGGAACGCGCAGACCAGGTCCTCCTTGGAGGCGAAGTGATGGTAGAGGGTGGCCTTCGCGACGGGAGCCTCGGCGATGATCCGGTCAACTCCCACGGCGCGGACGCCGTGCCTCGAGAAGAGCTCGTAGGCCGCGTCGAGAATGCGCCCGCGCGCGCCGTCACGAGCCTCCCCCCGAACGCGAACGTACCCCCCTCTGGCGGACCTTGTCTCCACCGACATGTGTCCACGTTACCTAGACAGATTTGTATAGTCAAACTCCGCCAGACAGACCCGTATGTCTCTACCGCACGAGCCCCATCACGACCGACGAGAGCCTCACCGCCCCGGTGGCCTCGGTCGCGTCGTAGCGGAGGCTGACGGCGACGAGCCGGCGACGGCGATCCTGCTCGCCGTGGCGCAGACGCTGACGGCTTGGGACGGGTTCGAGCGTGCCAGCGAACGCCTCCTCGGCGAACTTGCCGGGGCGCTTGGCCTGGCGGCCGGCGCCCTCTGGCTGCCGGCCGGCGAGGCGCTCGTCGCCAGCTCGGTCTGGAGCGCCAGCGAGGACGTTCGCAGCGAGCTGGAGCGCGCTCTGAAGCCCGTGCGCCTGGCTCCCGGGGACTCTCTCCCCGGGTCCGCCTGGCAGCGTCGCGAGCCGATCCATTTGACGCTCTCGACGGCCGAGGATTCCGCCCCCGCGGGGCGCGGTCGCCCGGGCGGTCTCCGCGGCCACGTTGCGGTGCCGGTGTGCGCCGGGGAGGAGGTGCTGGGGGTCGTCGAGCTCTACGCCCGATCGCACGCCGATCTGAGCGCGCGCCTGATCGGTGTCCTCGGCACCGCCGGGCATCTGCTCGGAACCGTCTTCGCGCGCCGCAGGGGCGAGCTCAACCTCTCACCGCTGACCGCGCGCGAGCTGGAGGTCCTGGCGCTCGCGGCGGATGGGCTCACGGGCCGCAGGATCGCCGAGCGGCTCCAGATAAGCCCGTCGACTGTCAAGACCCATTTCGAGCACATCTTCCGCAGGCTCGGGGTGCGTGATCGCACGTCCGCGGTGGCGCAGGCGATTCGCGGCGGCCTGATCGCCTAGATGCGTCGGGATTTTGCCCCGCCGCCTCGGGCCGAGGGCGTAACCGGCTCTTCCCAATTCCGGGCTAATCCATGGTAGGGTACGCGCCTACGTCCTCCGGGATCGGCCGGGGGGAAGCGGGCTCCTGCCCGCAGGTGGAGGAGAACAGCCGCATAGGCCTACCTCAGAGACGAGGCGAAAGGGTGGACAAGGAGACTATGAGGAACATCAGGATGCTACTTGGAGTCGCCGCTGTGCTGGGCGCGCTGGGGGTCAGCGCTGCATCGGCGTCGGCCAGCGAATTCGAAGCTAGCGGCGGAACCGGAGCGACAAAAGGTACGGGCATAATCAAGCAGGAAGAATTCAAAGTCTGGCCGATGACTATCGCTTGTACCAAAGCGATAACCAAAGGGAGCGTCCCGAGCCCCGGGAAATTTGCGTCGTATGAAGAGGAAATAAAATTCAGCACGTGTTCCACCTTCGGTGGTGGCGTCAAAGTCACCGTGACACCGGAGCACGTGTCATACGACGCCAGTGGCACCGAGAGCCTCACCGAAGCGGTCAGGATCACTCCAACGGTGTTGAAATGCCACTACGAAATCCCTGCACAGACCAGTGCGGTCGGAGCGCTCACGTTCGGAGACGAAACGTTCTTCGGCAACCCGAAATTCCCCAACGGTCAGCAGCGGCTGGGTCTGTTCACGAATTGGGCGGGAGTGACGTACACCGCCGTCGGGTGGCCGTGCACCGGACCGAAAGAAAGCACTGAATTCAAAGAAGCGAAAGAAGTCGAAGAAGAAGGCACAGAAGGAAAGGTCACCGCCGGCATCAGAGACGAAGTGACGGGCGGCAACCTCACCTGGATCAAATAGCCGTCTAGTCTCACCGAACACTGGAACGGGCGCCGATTTCGGCGCCCGTTCTTTTGTTCAGGGGCACAACGGCCAGTCGGAGTGGCCCTCAGCCGTCGGCGAATGGCGCAATCGGGACGCCGTGCTCGCGCTCACCCGTGCCCCTCGGGGTGCGCATGCCGAGCTCGTAGGCACCACCGTGCGCCGCGCTCAGCGTCCTGTCGTGCGCTCCCGGGCCCTTGACCAGCAGCTCGATCGAGGCGACCGAGCAGTTCACCACGTCGTGCTCGCCGCCATCGGGGTCGGCATAGCGCCATCCGGCGGCCGACCCGTCGGGTACCTCGACGCGGGCCTCCAGCTCGAGGTCGCGACCGGGGACGCGCAGGACGCATCCCCGCGCGCTCTCCTGCACCCGCAATCCGTGGGCGCGCAGGCCGCCGATGCGGTGGCGGCTGCCCTCGAGCGACAGCGCTCCATTGGCCACCCAGGGCGTCAGCCGTCCGGCCACCTTCAGGCGTCCGAGCGCCACGTCGATCCATGTGCCGGGCGCGCCGTCGAAGGCGATGCCATGCAACCAGATCCACCGCTCGGCATGCTCGGAGCCCCAGTTGTGGCCGACCATGCCCGGCCAGCCGCGAAGCTCGATCGGCGCACGTCCGTCTATCTCGAGGACGCCGTCAAAGCTCGCGGCCGGCGCCGGGCTGGTGAGCTTGGTGCGCGGCAGCGGCGCGCGGTACAGCCAGCGGGGAGCGAGGTGGCGCAGTTCGGGCTCTCGCGAGGCAAAGCGCAGCGACCAGCGTGCGGGCCCGCAGCCGCCCTCCGCGCGTCCCGGCCGGATCCGCGAGCCGGCCACCTCGATCCAGCCATCCGGCGGCGACAGCGGTGCCGGGCTCGTCAGCTTGTGCATGAACGGTGCTCGGAGGCGGGCGTCGAAGACGGTGCACCAGACCGATCCGGTCGGCTGGCGACCTGGCCGCTTGTGGATGGTGTGGCGAATCCAGACGCCGACCGGGTCGGTGGGGGAGACGGCGCGCAGGTAGAAGGACTCGTACATGCCCGAGCGCAGGGGCGCCGTCGGGAAGATTGCCGTCGACCCCATCGCGCTGATCGTAGCCCCGTCGCGTCGATCCTGGGAGGATGCCCGCAATGAGACGCGACCCGCTCGTACGGCTGCCGGACGCGCTGACGCGACCGCAGCGGCGCCCGGATGCGCGCTACGTCATGGGAGTCGATGGCGGCGCGACCAAGACGCTGGCCGCCGTCCTCGATCTCAAGGCGAAGGCCCTCCATGTCGCTCATGGCGGACCGAGCAACGAGGACGCTGTCGGGACCGCGGCGGCGGTCGATTGCCTGCTCGAGACAGCCGAGGAGGCGATCGCGCGGGCAGGGATCGCGCGGGAGGACCTCGCCGCCGCAGTGCTCGCCATCGCCGGCACCGACACCGACGCGATCGCCGCGGCGGTGCGCGCCGCGCGAAGGGCGGATTGGATCGTCGTGAACGACGTCGTCGCAGCGTGGGCGACGGCGACCGGCGCCGGACCCGGCCTGGCCACGATCTCGGGAACCGGCTCGAACGTGTTCGGCGTGGGCTCAGACGGCCGGGCCTGGCGGGCCGGCGGCTGGGGTCATCTGCTCGGCGACGAGGGGTCGGGCTACTGGTTCGGCCTGCAGTCGATCAAGGCGGCGCTGCGCGACCGCGAGGCCTCGGGACCCGAGACGGCGCTGACCGATGCCGCGCCTATCTTCTTCGGCGCCCCGAGCGTCGAGGCGCTCGCGAGCCTCGTCTACTCCAAGCCACTCACCAAGGGCGAAATCGCCGCGTTCGCAATCGAAACGGCCAGGCTGGCGGAGGCGGGGGACGAGGTGGCACTCGCGCTGTTCGATCAGGGCGCGAGGATGCTGAGCGAGCAGATCGCAGCGGTCATCCGCATGGTCGGACTCGCCGATGACGCCTCCGGAGGAGCGCCGTTTCCGCTGGGGCTCATCGGCAGCACGTTCAGGGCCGGCCCGATGTTCGTCGACCCCCTCACACGAGCCGTGCACGAGCACGCGCCGCAGGCCCAGGTCGTCGCGGTGAAGATGGCTCCGGTCGGCGGCAGCCTGCTGCTCGCGGCGCGTGTCTGCGGGCATGACGACGAGCTCACGCCGTCGGAGCTCTCGCGGCTGATCGACGAGGCGCTCACGGCGCCCAGTGGCCGCTAGCCGGGGGAGCCGCCGCCCGCACCGGCGCGCAGGCGCTCCTCGATCGCCGTGCGCCGCCCGATCGCGTCCGCTCCGGCGCCTTGCATGCGGACGGTAGCGGCGGCGTTCGCGAAGGCCGCCGCCTGGTCTGGCGTGCTTCCCTCGGCCAGCGACACGAAGAATGCGGCCGCGAACACGTCGCCGGCTCCCAGATCAGTTCGGGTCTCCTGGATCGAGGCAACGGGCGATTGCAGTGCTCGGCCATCCGGAAGGAGGATCGTCGTGGGGCGGGGGCCGGCCGTGATCGCCGCCACCGCCCCGCCTCGTGTAGCCGCCGCGATCAGCTCTTCACAGCAGGCGCGCTCTTCGTCGCTGACGACGATCGCGTCATACCCGTCGGCCCCGGCGAGCGCCTCCGCGACCCCTCGACCGGGCGGTGGCGGCTCACCGGTCGCCTGAGCGTCATCGCTGCCCTCATCGGGTCGTGCGAGCAGCGAGATCACGCCGCCAGCCCCTGACCATCGCCGGACGAGCCCCTGCGGGGTCAGCCCCACGAACGCCTGGTGCCCGTGCCAGCGCGTCGGCGTCTCGCGCGCGACCGGCGCCAGATGGAGGATCGCGCTGTCCACCGCAATGTCCTGCGCGAGCGGTCCGGCCCACGCCATCATCCGCTGCCTGCGCGCGGCGCCGGAGCCGGAGGTCTGAAGGGTGGTGGTGTGCGGCGCGGCGAGGATCGTGAGCTCGAGCTCGGCGAGGTAGGGCTCGAGCAGCTCCTTCAGCTCGCTCGGGCGCCCGCGCGTGACGATCCGTGCCCGCCGGCCCAGGCGGGCGGCCTGCAGCGCGCTGTAGAAGGCCGTACCCCCCGGCTGGCGGGACCCGTCGGCGAATATGTCGATCGTCACATGGCCGAGCGTCGTGTAGTCGAAGTCCAAGTCCTGTCACCCTCTCCGCTGCCGGCCTGTGCGACGATGGCGGCGCCATGCCGGCGGCGCTCGCCGCACCCAACGCACATGCCTATACCAAATCGAATGACCGCGCCGACTGTTCTGCCTCGTGAGTCCCAAGATGCTCGATCTACCCGACAGGCTGCCGCCCCGCGCACGGCACACGCTGCTGGCGCTCTGCCTGCTCGCCTCGGCCTGCGCCCCCGCCGCGGCGGCTGCTCAATCCCCGTCGCACCGGTCCACGACCGGGCGAGCCGCCAGGGCGTCGGCTGCTCAGCCGGCGGCCTCCCGGTACCCGGCCGGGGCGACGCGCCCATCGATCGTCGCGCGGCCCTCTGAATTCGCCCGGTCGGCGGCGCGCACTCGATCGCGCAAGAAAAAACACAAGCCTGCGCTGCACGGCAACCCGCTTCGCGCGCTGCTCGCCTTCGAAGCCATGCAGCGCTACTACTACATACAGGGCTCCGGCCTCTACAACGGCGAACCGTTCTCCTACCTGTGGCCGTTCTCGCAGGCGCTCGCCGCCAACGTCAGCCTCGCCAACGTCCACGGGGTGCCGTCGTCGATCACGTCCGAACTGCGAGCTCGAATGATCGGCCTGCGCAACTATCTCGACACCAACAACTCGGGCCAGCCAGAAGGCACGTTCACGAGCACGCTGGCCGCCTTCGACGGCACCGTCGCGCCGCCGGGCGGCCCGGGGGGGACCAAGTACTACGACGACAACGACTGGGTCGGGATCGAGCTCATGCGGGTCTACCGGCAGCGCCACGAACCGTCTGCGCTGGGCAGCGCTGAGGCGATCATGGCATTCGAGATGGCCGGCTGGTCGACGAACCAGCAGCTGCCCTGCCCCGGTGGCATCCCGTTCTCCAACGACGCCGAAAACACCGATCGCAACACCGTCACGAATGCCCCCGCGGCGGAGCTGGCGGCGCAGCTGTACCGCGCGACGGGCGACGTCCAGTACCTCGCCTTCGCCGAAATGGCCTATGAATGGGTGCGCCGCTGCCTGCTCGCACCAAGCGGCCTCTACGCCGACCACATCAACGCGAAGGGCATCGTCGACCCGACGCTGTGGAGCTACGGGCAGGGCACGATGATCGGTGCGGGCACTCTCCTCTACCAGGCCACCGGCAACTCGGCCTTCCTCTACCAGGCTCGTCAGACCGCGAGTGCGGCGCTCGCCTACTTCACGGCCGAACGGCTCGCCGGCGAGATCCCGTTCTTCCCATCGGTCTACTTCCGCAACGTCCTCTACCTCGACTCCGTAACCCATGACCCGCCGGGCTCCAAGTTGGCCCAGGGCTATGTCGACTACGCCTGGCAGCACCTGCGCCTGACCAACAACCTATTCGTCGCCGGGTCGCCGCCGTCGGCGCAGCTGCTCGTGCAGGCGGCGATCGTGCAGATATACGCGCTGCTGTCGTCGCCGGCGAGCACCTACTTCTAGCCCGTGCGGCGCCGGCGGTCAGCGAGTGCGGACGGCGTCAGGTCGCCTTTGGATAGGCTCTAGCTCAGTGCCCGACACGACCAACCTCACAACGGCCGAGGGTCTCGACGTCCTCGAGGCCGAGCTGGCGGAGCTCGAGGGCGACGGGCGCAGGGAGATCGCCGAGCGGATCAAGACCGCGCGCGAGTGGGGGGACCTGAAGGAGAACGCCGAGTATCACGACGCCAAGAACGATCAGGCGCACCTGGAGACGAAGATCGCGAGGCTGCGCGAGAAGATCGCGGCGGCGGTCGTCGTCGAGGAGGCGCCGGCCTCACGCGGCGGCGCGGTTGCGTTCGGCTCAACCGTGGTGGTGCGCGACCAGGACGGCGTGGAGCAGACCTGGCGCATCGTCAGCTCCCACGACGCCGCCCCTCGGGAGGGGCGACTGTCGGCGGAATCCCCGGTCGCCGTCGCGCTGCTCGGGCGCCGCATCGGCGAACAGGTGTCCGTATCGCTGCCGCGCGGCAAGCGCGCTCTGACGGTGCTCAGCGTCGGCTGACCGACGCGCGCTCGTAGGCTCGGCGCACGCGTCCTAGGAACTTCTTCGGTCGCCGGCGGTAGATGCGGGCGCCGTCGCGCAGCGTCCGTGAGCGCAGCTTGCGCCGCCGCCGTGCGATCAGCTTCAGGACCGTGCGGCGGTTGCGCCGCCCGAGCGCCGCGCTGCCCAGGCCGGGCGCGTGCGAGCCACCACGCTCGCCCCGCGCGCCGATCCGCTGGGCGAGCACCGCCAGGTCGTGCTCCTCGCCGAGCGCTTCTCCGAGCTTGTCCGCACGACGTGCGAGCCGGTGAATGGACTTCGCCGCGGCGTCCTTCTTGGACCGCCGCCGCCGCCGCTTGCCCTCTCCCGGATCGCGCCGCTCTAGCATTTCGGCCGCGTAACGGAGGTCCTTGACGCGTTTGCGCCACTCGTGCATCGCCCGTGCGCGGTCGCCCTTGCCTCGGGCGGCACGCCGCATGCGCTTGCGTCCCTGGCGGTAGAGGCGCTGCAGATCCTGCTCGAGCGCGTCCAGGCTCGGGGGACCTGCGATCTGCCATCCGGCAACCCTGTGGCGTACAGCGCGCAGGTCGCCGAGGACCTGCGCGCGCGTCATCTCATCGCCGAGCGCCCTCGCGGTGCTCACCTTGCGCTCCGCGTCGAGCGCCTCGCGCAGCCTCCCGACGCCGCGCCGTCGGCCGAGCCTGCGCTTATGTCGTGCGATCAGCCGGTCGAGGGTGCTCAGCATGACCTCCGCGTCACGCGCCCCGGCAAGGCGCCGGCCGGCATCGCGCAACGCGCCGTTCTCGCGGGCGAATGCCTCCTCGCCAAGCTCCTGGCGCAGCAAGCGGACGAGGGCCCGCAGCCGCTTCAGCGCCTTGCGGATCTCATGCACCGCCTTCTCGTCCGGCGGCCCGCGGCCGTCCAGGAGATCGATCGCGAGGTCCAGCTGGCCGAGAGCCATTCGCCGCAGGCCCGGCACCGGCAGCTCGGCGGGCAGCAGCGCGAACTGTCGCTCGGCTGCATGGCGGCGCCTGCCGGCGCGGCGCTCGCGCTCGGCCCTGGCGATCGCGACGCCGACCCCGACGGCGAGAGTTGCTGCGAAGCTCGCGGCGAAGCTGCCGGCGAGCGGCGCGACAATGGGGCGATGCCCAGCCTTCCGCCGGCCCCATGGTGGACTGTGCGCCGTGCGGCGAACCGCAAGCCGGCGACGTATCGCTGTCCGATCTGTGGTCATCAGCTTCCCGCTCTAAGCGAGCATATGCTGATCGCCCCCGAGGGGGACACGCGCCGCCGCCGCCACGCCCACACCCAGTGCGTACTGGGCGCTCGCTCGCGCGGTCAGCTGCCGCTGCGGGAGGATTGGCTGCGTGCCCAGCCGCGGCGCCCTCCGCTGTGGAGGCGCCTGATCGGCCGGTGATCGGGTAGGGCGCTCAGGCGCCCTGCAGGAAAACGTGCTCTGGCTCGATGCGGACGATCACGCGCTGTTCGCCCGGCTGGCGGTAGGGATACTCGTCCTGACCGAGGTACTTTTTGGCCATCGCGTTGATGTGCTCGTCCGCGCCCTCTCGTGTGATCTCCGCAACGCGCCCGCGGATCTCCACGTACTCGTATGGGTTCTCCATGTTCTGCACCTCGACCGTGACGCGAGGGTCGCGCTGCAGGTTGCGTGGCCAGGCGCGCCCCTCGGCCGTGTTGACGACCGGCTGACCATCCTGCACGTCCACCCATGTCGGCGCCACCTGCACCGAGCCGTCGGCTCGCAGGGTCGCGACGTGTGCGAAGTTCTTGTCCCTGAGCAGCTCCTCGGCGCGACCTTCGATCTTTGCGCTCATCTGATGGCAGCCTTTCTCGCGATTGTTGGCGTGTTTCGCCTCACGATAGGGCAGCGCCCGAGCGCGTCTAGTTTCGGCTGAGGCCGCTCGCCGAGCTCGCCGGCGGGATATTGCCGACGGGTGCCAGCTTGCCGTTGTTGAGCTGGAAGCTGACCGTCGCCTGACCGCCGCCCGGACAGCAGAGCGGGTCGTTGTGGCGGTAGAGCGGGTAGGCGATCGTCACGGCCGTGTCGTTCTGCGAGACGACCCTGAGCTTGGCGCTCGGTTCCTTCGTGTCGGTTCCGATGTAGCGGCCATCGAGGAAGAAGAAGGCCCGTTGACCGTAGCCGTCGCCTGAGCCGGTGCGCGTGCCGACCAGCACCCGAAGGGTCTGGCTCGGGTGGTATTCGGACGTGTCGTTGGGTGTGAACCCGTTCGCTCGCACAACCGCCGCGGCGGCGCTCGCGCCGCCGGCGGCCGATTCGTGCTGCGTGAACGCCGGCTCGGGCGCGCTGCGCGTCGTACCGGTCCCGGCCGGGCTGCCGCCGGTTGTGGTCGGCTTCGGCGCGGGAGCCGTCGTGGCCGTGGTGGGGGTCGAGCCTGTTGGGGTCGTCTGCGGCGCCGGCGGAGAGCCGGCGACCGACACGGTCTTTGTCTGCGAGCCGCAGGCGCCGAGCAACGAGCCCGCGCCGAGGCCGAGCGCCAATGCGAGCGCTGCTGGTGGAAGTCTTTTCATCGCGCCCATGGTATTCGCCGCGGCCGCTACGGGTCCTCGGTTCGCCATGCACCCCGAGCGTTCGGGGCCGGCCTCGGTGTCTCGGAGCCATTGCTCGCCTGCGCGACGGTGCAACGTGGCCTGCGGTCTTACCGGTTCTCAATCCCGAGCGGGTACGATCAACCTAGAGAGCTATGTCCGCACAGCCAGGACAGCTGCAGGAGGAGCCGCAGCAGCAGCAGCCGACCGAGCGGCGCAGTCGCCGAGAGACGGCGCGCACGGTGGCGCTTGTGGTCCTCGCCGTGCTGGTCACCGTCTTCGCCTTCCTCAACCTCAAAGAAGTGAAGGTCAACTGGATCATCGGGTCGGGCAAGGCGCCGCTCATCATCGTCATCGTCGTCTCGCTGCTCCTGGGCATAGTGCTCTCCTATTTCTCCAAGCGAATCTCGCGCAAGCGCCGCTAGCTCGACGCTTCTCGTCCGGGCATTCCGGCACCCTTCCCGCCCGACGCCGCCGGCCGGGGGCGCTACTCGCTCACGACGTCGGCGGCCGCGTCGGCCCCGATTGACGGCGCGAGCGCGACATAGGCGAGGTAGTCCGAGAGCGCAGGAAGCAGCTGGATGCGGCAGGCCGCCACCTGGCAGCGAATGGTGTGCCAGATCGCCCCCGCCAATCCGTCCACCAGCAGGCGGCGCTGCGCGCCCTTCGGTGCGCTCGGCGTGAGCAGCGTCGCGATCGCCTGTGCGAGCTGCAGGACGCGCCGCGCCGCGTCCGGACCCGCCGCGAACGCCTCGTGCGCGATCGTGCGCGCGTAGAGCGGATGCTCGGCCAGAAAGCACATCAGCTCCCCGATCACCCGCCGCACCGCGTGTGGCCAGTCGGAGGACCGCAGATCCGGATCGGTCGCGATCGCGACGAGCTCGTCGGCGAGCATGTCGAGTGCCGCGAGGAAGCACTCGCCCTTGTCGGCGAACAGCTCGAAGAACACGTCCATCGAGACGTTCGCGCCGTCGGCGATCTGCGATGCCGTCAATTGGCGGTAGTCGCCGATCGCCGCCAGGTGCAGCGCATTCTCCAGCAGGCGCGTGCGGGTGTCGCCGCTGCGCGCGCGCACGAATGCTGAGCCGCGCGGCCCGCTCGCGCTCTCGCGCAGGCGGAGAACGATGCGATCGGCCATGCGCTCTGACATACGCTCGGCGGCGGGACTCTGGAAATGAAGCGTCCAGCGCACCATCGCCTCCGCGACGTCCTCCTTTGCAGGAGCGCTGCGCTCGCGCAGGCACGCCGACATCGCCCCACGCAGGCCGCCGGCGATCGCCCTCACGAGCGGCGCCGGCAACACGGTCGCGCCGGGCGACTCGCTGAAGCTCCTGGCGAGCAGCCGCTCGCAGTCCGCCGTGGCACGGTGCAGGCGCAGCAGCGCACGCGGGCCGGCCGTCTGTGCCTCGACCAGTACGAACGATGCCGCCTTCGGCCGCGTCGCGACGACCTCGGCGAACTCAAGCAGGGTTGCGCCGAGGCGATCCCCGAGATCGCCGCTGGCCGCGGTGTAGGCGCCGGTCATGCGCTGCACGCCACGGCGGGCAAGCAGGTCGAAGGTCACGACGAAGCAGTCCTCCTTGTTGGCGAACTGTTCGTAGAAGCAGCGGCGTGACACGCCGGCGAGGCTCACCACCTGGCGGACGCTCGTACCCTCATAGCCGTCCCGGGCGACGGCCTCGACCATCGCGCCGTGGATGCGGATGCGCTGGTGGCGAATCACCTGGCCGCGGCTGAGCTGATGGGGCCCCGGGGGCAGCCGTCGATAGATGGGTGAGATAGGAACGCTCATGGAACGAGTAAATGGAATCATTCCATGAGCGCAGACGTTTGTCTACATCGAGCTCGCGCCACCGCCGGCGCCTCGACGGATCAGTGCAGCAGGATCTTCAGCGCGAGGATCCCCAGCCCCAGCGTCGCACCGACGCCGAGTTGCAGCGTCAGCTCCCACGGGGAGACGCGCGAGCGGATGCCCGCGATGAGCTCCAGCGCGATCACGCCCGCGACAACGCTCCACAGCGCAGCGTTGACGCCGCTGGACTGGGACGCTCCGGCGATCCATGCGACCAGCAGCACCAGCACCGGTATCGCAGCGCCCCTGATCAGGGCCCAGTCGTGCGCCAGCGCCGTGGCCAGGGCTCCGGGCGTCAGTCGCGCGTGCGCCGACAGGCGGCGACCCAGCACGGTCGCGTAGGCGTGCGCGAGCCAGTAGATGGCTGCCGCTATGACCGCCGAGGCCTCGCTGTCCACGTAGGTCTCATGCCGGCCACTCTCGGCCGCGAGCAGCGCGCCGATCACGATCATCCCGTAGACGGCGCCCGAGGGATTTTCCGACGGCACGATCCAGGCGGCTGCCCGCGAAGCCCAGCCGAACGGGCCGGCGTCGGGCGACGGTCGCGACGGGTCCGTGGCGGCGGGCTCTCCGATCGACGGATTATCGTCAGAGATCGGCATCCCCGCCGTGTCCCCGGCTTACGTCACTTCTAGGGCTCACGGTCCGGCGCATCCGCGGTGCGCTCACCCGGCACGGCCCGGCCCGCTTGAGCTGTAGCCTACGCGGGCGATGGCCGCCGCAGCAGCAAAGGTGAGGCTACGTCAGGCGGTGCTCGTCGCGGCAGAGCTCGAGCCGGTCGAGATGGCGCTGAGCGCCGCGCTCGACCTCGACGAGCCATTTCGGGATCCCGGCGTCGGTATGTTCGGGCTGAGCAACGTCGTGTTCGCTGTCGGCGACTGCTTTTTGGAGGTGGTCTCTCCGACCCAGCCGGACACCGCGGCCGGGCGCTATCTCGCGCGTCACGGCGACGGCGGGTACATGGTCATCTTCGATCTCGAGGATCTCGATGGCGCCAGGGACCGTGCTGCCGCGCTGGACGTGCGCGTCGTCTGGCAGATCGACCTCCCGGACATCTCCGGCACACACCTGCATCCGGCCGACATGCGCGGAGCGATCGTCTCGCTCGACCGCTCCGAGCCCTACGGCACGTGGCGCTGGGGCGGCCCGCAGTGGACCGGGCGGACCGGGCAGGGGGCGGCCGGGCGCCTGGCCGGCATCACGGTCGCCGTCCTTGAGCCGCCCGCCGTCGCAGCGCGCTGGGCGGAGGTGCTGGGGCTCGCGGTCGGCGATGGCGACACGCCCGCGTTGGCGCTCGACGGCGGCCAGGTGCGTTTCGAGCAGGCCGACAGCGAGCGCGCTGAAGGCCTCGTCGAGATCGCCGTCGAGCGGCCGGGCGCAGAGCCCGGCCCGGGCGAGGGACTCGTGACCGCCCTGCCCGTGCGCCATGACCTGAAGCCGGTGGCTGCCGAGGCCGCCGTTATCGCACATCCGACGCACATACCATGAGGATAGGAGCTAGAGGGGCTCCGGTGCGC
>JAOPZB010000008.1 GCA_025964355.1 Solirubrobacterales bacterium
GCGCCGCCGCCGCGCTGCTCGCGTTTTTGATCGCGAACCCATATGCGCTGCTCGACCTCCAGAGCTTCCATCGGGAACTGGTGCACCAGTCGACGCTCTCGGCGGAAGCCCAGGGCAAGCTCGGGGCACCGAGACACGGCGGCGTCGTCTACTACCTGTGGTCGCTCACCTGGGGGCTCGGCTGGGTGCCCGCCCTGGCGGCGCTCGGCGGCGCGGTGACGATCTGGCGCTCGGACTCCCGCCTGGGGTGGCTGCTCGTGCCGGCCCCGCTGGTCTTCCTCGCCTTCATGGGCCTGCAGGGCCGCTACTTCGGACGCTGGCTGATGCCGATCCTGCCCATCATCTGCCTGCTGGCGGCGTTCTCGATCGTGCAGCTCGGGGGCGCGCTGGCCGCCATCGCCGTGCGGCGGCGGGGCGCGGCCGTCTCCGTGACGGAAGACGAGCCTGGCGTCACGCCCGCGCGTTCCCCGGGCGTTCCCTGGGTGCGGGGAATCGTGCTCGCGGCGCTCATCGCAGCGGCGCTGGTCCAGGGGCTCGTGTACAGCATCCACTCCGGCCTGGTGCTCTCGCGCGCCGATACGCGAAACCTGACGCGTGCATGGATGCTCGCTCACATCCCGGCTGGGTCGGCGATCGTCGCCGAGCCCGTCTCACCGGACGAATGGGCCCACCAGGTCCGGCCCGGGACATCGACGGCGCTGAACTCCTACCAGTGGAAGAAGTACCCGTCGCTCGTCTCGCGCATCTCCGCGACCGGCGCGGTCATACAGGCCACTCGCCAGGTCGGCATCGAGAACTACGAGCGCACGCTGAGCCCTGCGCTGATCGGCTACTACGCCATGCACGGCTACTGCTGGGTGCTCAGCGGATCCACCCAGTCCGGCCGCGCGTTCGCCGACCCCGCTGCCGTGCCGCAGGCGATCGCCTACTACCGTGAGCTCGCCCGCCGGGGGGAGGTCGTCTATCGCTCCTCGCCCTACGCGCGCGGGCAGCGCGCGGTCCCGTTCGGGTTCGACTGGAGCTTCGACTACTACCCGCTTGCGTATGAGCGCCCGGGGCCGCAGATCACGATCTACCGGCTGCACGGCGGGCGCTGCCCGCGCTGACCGGAGAGGAAGGTCGGCGGGGTTATGCTGGGCAAGACATGTCCGTCTGGACAGATACCGACAACGCCTACCTCGCGCGTGCGATCGAGCTTGCCGCCAACGGCGCCGGCGCGGTAAGGCCCAACCCCCTGGTCGGAGCCGTCGTGGCCCGCGACGGGACGGTGCTGGGCGAGGGTTGGCACGAGAGGTACGGGGGCGCACACGCCGAGGTCAACGCGATCGAGGCGTGCGGCATGGAGCATCTCGGCGATGCCACCTTGTACGTGTCGCTGGAGCCCTGCTGCCACGAGGGTAAGACGCCGCCATGCACGGAGGCGATCCTCCAGTCCGGCATCAGGCGCGTGGTGGTCGCCTCCGACGATCCGACCGAGAAGGCGTCCGGCCGCAGCCTCGGGATCCTGCGCGACGAGGGCCTGGAGGTGATGGTCGCCGACGGCGAGCTGGCCTCCCGGGCGCGTCTGCTCAACCAGGCCTTCCGCAAGCACGCGCGCGTGGGGCGCCCGTGGGTGCTGTTCAAGTCTGCGATGACGCTGGACGGCAAGGTGGCGACGCGCACCGGGGACTCGAAGTGGATCAGCGGCGAGGACAGCCGCGAGCTCGCGCATCGCTGGCGCGCGTCGGTCGACGCCGTCGTCGTCGGGATCGGCACCGCGCTCGCCGACGACCCTCAGCTGACGGCCCGCCCCGACGGCCTGCTGGCCGACCTAGGCGAGCAGCCGAGGCGCGTGGTCTTCGATTCGCTGGCGCGCCTGCCACCCACCTCGCAGCTCGTCGCGGCCGCCGCCGAGATACCGCTCACGATCGTCGTCTCGCGGGCGGCGGCGCGCGCCGACACGGACGCCCTCGAGGCCGCGGGCGTCCAGGTGCTCGTCGCCACGGGCGAAAACGAGCCTGCGCGAGTTCGCTCCGCGCTGGACCAGCTGGGCAGCCTCGGAGTGAGCTCCGTGCTGCTGGAGGGCGGTCCGCACCTCGCCGGCGCGTTCCTCGACGCCGGGGAGATCGACGAGATCCGCCTGTTCCTCGCACCGCTGCTGCTCGGCGGCAGCGCGGCCCGCGACCCGCTGGAGGGCGAGGGGGTCGAGCGGATCTCGGAGGCGCTGCGAGCGCTCAGCTTCGGGTGCGAGAGCATCGGGGAGGACCTGTTGATCTCCGCGCGGCTGCGCGAGTGGTGAGGGCGGGATGTTCACGGGACTGATCGCCGACCTCGGCAGCGTCGTGGCGCTCGAGCGCAATGGCGCCGGGGCCACGTTGCGGGTGCAGAGCACGCTGGCCGCCGAGCTACAGCCGGGCGACTCGATCGCCGTCAACGGTGTCTGCCTGACGGCGACGCAGGTCAGCGAAGACGGCTTCGCCGTCGAGGCGATGACGGAGACGCTGGCGCGCTCGGCGCTCGGACTCCTGCGGTCCGGAGCGCGGGTCAACCTCGAGCTTGCACTGCGGGCTGAAGATCGTCTCGGCGGCCACATCGTGCAAGGCCACGTCGACGGCACCGGTACGGTCAGCGCGGCTCGCGCGGAGGGCTTTTCGCGTGTGCTCGACATCGACCCCGACCAGCGTCTGGAGCGCTATCTCGTCGAGAAGGGGTCCGTCGCGATCGACGGCGTGAGCCTCACAGTGAGTGAGCTGCGCTCCGACGGCTTCTCGGTCTCGCTGATCCCCGAGACGCTTGTGCGTACCAACCTCGCAGCGCTTGGCGAGGGGTCGCTCGTGAACATCGAGGTCGACATCCTGGCCAAGCACGTCGAGCGGCTGTTGGGGGTGCGGGCGTGAGCACGCCGCAGACATCGACGCCGTTCGCGACGATCGAGCAGGCGATCGACGAGATCCGCGAGGGAAAGATGGTCGTGGTGTGCGACGACGAGGACCGCGAGAACGAGGGCGACCTCACCCTCGCGGCGCAGTTCGCCACGCCGGAGGCCATCAACTTCATGGCCAAGGAGGGCCGCGGGCTGATCTGCCTCTCCCTGACGCCCGAGCGCTGCGACGAATTGGGCCTCGACCTGATGGCGGCCAAGAACGAGTCGGCCTTCGAGACGCCTTTCACGGTCTCGGTCGAGGCGCGCGAAGGCGTCACGACGGGCATCTCGGCGCACGATCGCGCGCATACGATCCAGGTGGCGATCGATCCGGAGAGCCGGCCGGTGGACCTGGTGCAGCCCGGACACGTCTTCCCGCTGAAGAGCCGCGCCGGAGGCGTCCTGGAGCGAGCCGGCCAGACCGAGGCTGCGGTCGATCTCGCACGGCTTGCGGGCCTCAACCCCGCCGGCGTGATCTGCGAGGTCATGAACGACGACGGCACGATGGCGCGCGTGCCCGAACTGGTCGACTACTGCGCCCGCCACGGCCTCTGCATGATCACCGTCGCCGACCTGATCGCCTACCGCCGACGTCACGGCAAGCTCGTCGAGCGCGTCGTCGCGACGGGACTGCCCACCGCTTTCGGCGAGTTCGAGGCGGTCGGCTACCGCTCCCTCGTCGACGGCAAGCACCATGTGGCGCTGGTGAAGGGCGACGTCGCCGGCCAGGCCGACGTGCTCGTCCGGGTCCATTCGGAGTGCCTCACCGGCGACGTCTTCCATTCTCTGCGCTGCGACTGTGGCGAGCAGCTTGAATCCGCGCTGTCGATGATCGAGCGCGAGGGCCGCGGAGTGCTGCTGTATCTCTCCCAGGAGGGCCGCGGCATCGGTCTGCTGAACAAGCTGCGCGCCTACCGCCTGCAGGAGGATGGCCTGGACACGGTCGAAGCCAACGAGCGGCTCGGCCTGCCCGCCGACCTGCGTGACTACGGCATCGGGGCCCAGATCCTCGTTGACCTCGGCCTCGGCTCGATTCGGATCCTGACGAACAACCCCAAGAAGATCCGCGGCCTCGAGGGCTATGGCCTCTCGGTCAACGCGCAGATCCCGATCGAGCATGCACCAAATCCGCACAACCAGGCCTACCTGCGCACCAAGGCGCAGCGCATGGGACACACCCTGCATCACCAGGGCCTGAACCTCGACGAGGAGCTGCTGCACTCCGAGCGCGTTCGCGACGCGAGCGAGCGGCCCGACGAGGGCACCGCCCGGCCGAGCGCCGACGAGGACGACCCTTGGGAGCGGCGGGAGCGGTGAGCGACGCCTTTGCGGTCGCCGTCGGGCGCTTCTACCAGGACCTCGCCGAGCGGCTGCTGGCAGGCGCCATGGGGGCGTTCGCCGAGGCAGGCCACACCGACGTGGAGGTGTTCGACGTCCCCGGCGCATTCGAGCTCCCGCTTGCCGCCAGCTACGCCGCACGCAGCGGTCGCTTCGCGGGAGTGGCGTGTCTCGGCGCCGTGATCAGGGGCGAGACCGACCACTACGACTTCGTGTGCGCCGAGACGGCCAGAGGGGTCATGGAGGTGCAGCTGCAGACGGGTGTGCCGTGCGCGTTCGGCGTGTTGACCTGCGCGACGATGGAGCAGGCCCTGGCACGATCGGGCGGCGACAAGCGCGACCAGGGCCGCCGCGCCGCCGAGACGGTCCTGAGCATGTCCTCTCTGCGCGCGCAGCTTGCGAGCGGCTAGACTCTCGCGCATGGCGAAGGTGTGTTACAGCTGCAAAAAGGGCCCGGCGTTCGGACAGAGCCGCAGCCACTCGATGGTCGCGACCAAGCGGCGCTTCGATCCGAACCTGCAGAAGGTACGGATCCTCGTCGGGAGGTCACCGAAGCGCGTCTATGTGTGCACGCGCTGCCTAAAAGCCGCGAAGGTGACCAAGGCTCCCTGAGGCGCCACGCAGCCGGGGAGCCGTGGAGCCTCGCTGCGACGCACGTCGTGCGAGACTCGGGCTCACGTGCCTCGTCGGCGTCTCTGTGAGCGTGCTGCCGGCTGTGCCGCCCTCGAAGGTGATAGGAGTGTCGCTGTGACCGACACCAATCTGGTCCGCTTCCGCGCGGCCGTCGCGGGAGCGCTCGCTCACCTGGAATCGCGTCGCCAGGAGGTCAACGACCTCAACGTCTTCCCAGTCGCCGACGGCGACACAGGGGACAACATGGCGCTCACGCTGCGGGCCGTGCTCGACGAGCTCGACCGGCTTCTGAGCACCGATGGGAACCGGACGATCGACGAGATTGGGCGCGAGGAGATCGTCCAGTCGGTCGCACGCGCGGCGCTCCTGGGGGCGCGCGGCAACTCCGGAGTGATCCTCTCCCAGCTGATCCGTGGCGCCGCTGAGGAGCTGGTCTCCCGGCCCGGCCAGCTGATCGACGCGACGCTCATCGGCGCGGCGCTCGCGAACGCCGCCGATCGCGCCTACTCCTCGGTGCGCGACCCCGCCGAGGGGACGATCCTGACCGTGGCTCGCGAGATGGCGCACAAGATCGTCACCGACGTCGCTCACAGCCCTGGCAACCCGCGGCTCGGGCCGTCCACCGAGCCGCGCGAGCAGGACACCGCCATCGCCGAGGCGCTCGAACGCGCCGTCGCAGCCGGACAGGATTCCGTCAAGCGTGGCCCGGAGCTGCTGGCGGCACTTCGCGAGGCGGGGGTCGTCGATGCCGGCGGCTACGGGCTGACGATCATGTTCGCCGGGGTCGTGGCGGCACTGCGCGGAGACGCACCACCGGAGCTCGAGCATCACGCGCCCGCGCGCATCACCCACCCCGAGCACTCATCCGCCACCTACCGCTTCTGCACGAACTTCGCGGTCACCGGCAGCGGGCTGGTCCCGAGTCACTTCATCGAGCCGCTCGAGGAGCTCGGCGACGCGGTGCTCGTGGTCGGCGACGCGACGACCCTGAAGGTGCATCTCCACACCGATCGCCCGGAGCTCGCGACCACGGTCTTCGCCGGCGTCGGAGAGGTCTCGCGGCTCGACGTCGCGGACATGCGCCTGCAGATCTCCGAGCGAGACGAGCGCCTCGGCGCCGGCGCCGGCGGCGAGGAGCGCCACGCCGGCGGCGCGGGGGAGGACGGCGCGCGCGACGACGGGAGCGCGGCGCGCTGTGGTGCCGTCGCGGTGGTGAGCGGCGAGGGCCTGCGCGAGCTCTACCGGGAGCTCGGCGTTCACACCGTCGACGGCGGGCCGACGCTGAACCCCTCCACCTACGACCTGCTCGCGGCGATTCACGAGGTGCCGGCCGAGGAGGTCATCGTGCTGACGAACAGCGCCAACGTGATCATGGCGGCCGAGCATGCCGCCCGGCTGTCGGAGAAGCAGGTGCTCGTCGCGCCCACGACCAGCCAGCAGGCCGGCCTCGCGGCGGCGCTGGCGCTGGCCCCGGACCTCTCGATGGAGGAGAACGCACGAGCGCTCACCGAGGCCCTCGCCAGTCTGCGGACCGGGGCCGTGGCGCCGGCGGCGCGCGACGACGCGCAGGGCCGCTTCAAGCGCGGCGAGGCCGTCGGCTTCGTCGAGGAGGAGGTTCTCGCCTGGGGTGAGCCGCGTGCGACGCTCTCGGCGGTGATGAGGGCGCTCGCCGACGGTGGCGGGCAGGGGCACGAACCGGAGCTGATCAGCGTTCTGGCCGGCCAGTCGGCGCCGCTGGCCCTCGGCGAGCTGGAGGGCATGGTCAACGGCAAGGTGGAGCTCGAGCTGCGCCAGGGAGGCCAGCCCGCCTACTGGTGGCTGCTCGCCGCGGAGTAGGCCCGAAGCTCTTTATCTTTACGACCGCCCGCGCGATCATGATGGCGCGCATGCCGGTGACCAGGGCAGACATCCGCAACCCCGACGCACCGCCCGCGCCCGAGCGTGCGCCCGCGCACGCCTTCGCGTCCACGCGCGCGGTCAGCCGCGCCGAGCTGATCGGAGCAGCGGTGCACTGGCCGCGCCCGTCGCGACTGCGGGCGCCGCTGCAGATGCCCGGCAAGAGGATGGCCGCGGGGATGATGGCGCTCGGCATCGTCACCGTAGGCGACCTGCTCGAGCATCTGCCGAGCGACAGCCGCGAGGCACGGACGGTCGGTGCGCTGCGCGCCGGCGAGCAGGCGACCGTATCGGTGCAGGTCCGCGCGATCGGCGCGCGGTCCGTGCGGCGGCGGGGTATGCGCCCGCTCGTCGAGGCGATCGTGTTCGACGCCAGCGGAAGCATGCGGGCGACGTTCTTCAACCAGCCCTGGCTGGTCGAGCGCTACCCGCCGGGGACGCGTCTCCTCCTGCACGGCAAGGCCGACGCGCGCGGCGGCTTTCGCGTCTCCCACCACGCCGTCGGAGCGGACGGCATGCTCGATGCTCCGGCCGAGGGCGATGCGGTATCGCACTATCCGGCGAGCGAGGGGATCACCTCGACCCAGATCCTCACCCTCGTCCAGGGCGCAAGGAGCTCGCTCGCCGACGTCGCCGAGACGCTGCCGTCGGCTACGCGTGTGAGCGAGGGACTTCCCGACAGGGCCGCGGCGCTCGCCGCGATGCACTTCCCCCGCGACCGTCTCGACGCGGAGGCCGGGCGCCGCCGGCTCGCCTTCGAGGAGCTGCTGGTGACGCAGCTGGCTCTGCTGCGGCGTCGCGCCCGCCGCAGAGCCGGGACGGGCGCGCCGGCACTGTGCGGCGAGCCGGCCATGACCGAGAGGTGGCTGCGGAGCGGACTGCCGTTCGCGCCGACCGACGACCAGCGCGCGGCGATCGCGACGATCCAAGAGGATCTCGCGCAGTCGCAGCCGATGCAGAGGCTGCTGATGGGCGAGGTCGGGAGCGGCAAGACGGTCGTTGCGCTCTACGCGATGCTGCGCGCGACCGAGCACGGCCATCAGGCGGCCCTGATGGCGCCGACCGAGACGCTGGCCGAACAGCACTTCGCCACCCTCCAGCAGCTGATCGGCGCTGAGCCGGTGACGCTCGCGCTGCTGACCGGCTCGACCGCGGCGCGCCGGCGCGAGGACATCCTCGGCAAGCTGGCGAGCGGGGAGCTGTCGATGGTCGTCGGTACGCACGCCCTGATCGAGCCCGATGTGGCCTTTCAGTCGCTGGCCGTCGCCGTCATCGACGAGCAGCATCGCTTCGGCGTGCGCCAGCGCGCCGCGCTCGCCGGACAGGAGCCGGGCCGGGCCCCGCACACGTTGCACATGACCGCCACACCGATCCCGCGCACGCTCGCCCTGGCGCGCTACGGGGATCTGGACCGCAGCGCCCTGCGGGAGCTCCCCCGTGGGCGCCAGCCCATAGCGACGCGCCTGGCGACCGGGGAGGACGCGCGCCGGCGTGCATATGACCAGCTGCGCGCGCAGCTGCAGGCCGGGCACCAGGCCTTCGTGGTCTGCCCGCTCGTCGACGAGCCCGACGCGAGCGCCGGGGACAGCCCCATCGCGGGCGGCGTCGCGCCGGACGGCCTGCGCGCGGCGACGGCCGAGCTCGCACGCCTTCGCGACGGAGAGCTCAGTGGATATCGGCTCGCGCTGCTGCACGGGGCGATGCGCCCCCGCGAGAAGCAGGAGGCGATGGCGGCCTTCGCCTCGGGAGACGCGGACGTGCTGGTGGCCACGACGGTGATCGAGGTCGGGATAGACGTCGCGAACGCCACCGTCATGCTGATCGAGAACGCAGAGCGCTTCGGGCTCTCCCAGCTGCATCAGCTGCGGGGCCGCGTCGGGCGGGGGACACACGCCGCGAGCTGCTTCCTGCTCGCCGCCGAGGGCCAGCAGGGCTCGGCCCGGTTGCGCGCGCTGGTCGATCACGACGATGGGTTCCGCCTTGCCGAGATAGACCTCGAGCTGCGCAAGCAGGGCGAGCTGGTCGGCACCCGGCAGTCGGGGTTCGCGGAGTTCCGGGTCGCGTGCCTGCCGCAGGATGCGCAGCTGCTCGAGCGCGCGCGAGCACACGCGGAGGCGATCACAGCCGCCGATCCGCAGCTGCTGGCTCCCGAGCACGCGCTGCTCGGCTGGACGCTCGAAGGGGCATTCGGCGCGGAGGCACTTCAGCCGATCGCGGCGTAGACGAGCGGCGCAGCTGCTGCCGTGACAGCGCGGCGGCGACGTCGCGCGGCTACGTTGATGGCATGCGGGTGATCGCGGGGTATCTCGGCGGAAGGCGCCTGAAAGCCCCGAGGGGGAGGGACACCAGGCCGACGTCTGACCGTGTGCGTGAGGCGCTGTTCTCGATGCTCGGCGAGCTTGAGGGCGGCCGCGTGCTCGACCTGTTCGCCGGCACTGGCGCCCTCGGCATCGAGGCGCTCTCGAGGGGCGCAGCTGGGGTTGTCTTCGTTGAGCGCGACGCCCGCGCCGTGGAGGTCCTGCACGCCAATCTGGCGGCTCTCGGCATCGACGAGCGAGCCGGCGAGGTGCGCCGCACCGACGCCGCGACGGCGCTGCGGAGCGCACGCGCAGCCCAAGAGACATACGATCTCGTCTTCATCGACCCTCCCTACAGCCGGGCGCACGACCTGGGGCCCGAGCTGGCGGCGAGCCTGCCGCCGGTGCTGGGGCCCGCGGCGCGCATCGTCGTCGAGAGCGACAGGCGCGCGCCGCTGGAGCTTGCACTCGAGGTCGAGCGGCAACGGCGCTACGGCGACACTTTGATCACAATCCACAGGCACCCATGACCGAGCTTGCGAAATCGATAGCCGTCGTTCCCGGGTCATATGACCCGATCACGAACGGCCACCTCGACGTCATCCGCCGCGCGGCGGGGCTCTACGACGAAGTCGTGGTGGCGGTGGTCAACCGCTCGGTGCGCAAGAACGAGTCGCTGTTCGGGATCGACGAGCGGGTCGGGTTCATCGAGCGGGCGATCGCCGACCTCGACGGCGTACGCGTCGAGCCGTTCAGCACGCTGGTCGTGGACTTCGCGAGGAGCCTCGGCGCGAAGGCGATCGTGAAGGGACTGCGCGCGATCTCGGACTTCGAGTACGAGCTCGAGATGAACCAGCTGAACCGCCGACAGGCCCCCGAGGTCGAGTCGGTCTACCTGATGGCCAGTCCGCAGTACAGTTTCCTGTCATCGAGCGGCGTCAAGGAGCTCGCCACGTTTGGAGGTAGGATCGACGACCTCGTTCCCGACGAGGTGGCCAGGCGCTTGCAGGAAGAGCTGAGGCGCTGACGAAAATGATGCGACACCTGATGCCCAACCTCACCAACCGATCGCGGGGCGGGATGCCCCGTCGAGGTGGCTCCTAGATGGATGTTCTCGTACTCATAGACAAGCTGGACGACCTCGTCCACAACGCCAAGCCGGTCCCGCTGACCGACCAGGTGCGCGTGGACAAGGAGGAGATCTACGACATCCTCGACCAGATGCGCGCGACGATCCCGGAGGAGATCAAGCAGGCACGCTGGATCGTCAAGGAGCGCCAGGAGATGCTCGCCGAGGCCAAGAAGGAGGCCGAGCGCATCATCAAGGACGCGCGCGAGCGCCAGGAGCGCCTGGTCGGCGAGGAGGAGGTCACCAAGCAGGCCGAGCGTGCGGCGGAGGACATCGTCGAGGACGCGCGCGCCCGCGAGCGCGAGATCCGGCTGGGCGCCGAGGACTACGCCGACGAGATCCTCAACACGCTCGAGGTGAACCTCTCGAAGTTCATCGCCGCTGTCCAGCGCGGACGCGAGCGGCTGCAGGGCAAGGACGAACCCGCGGAAGTCAGCTAGTCCCGCGGGCTGGCCGGGCAGTGATCGATCGATCGGCCAGGGATCGGCCAACGTGAACCGCCAACAGGTCACCCAGCGGGCGCTGTACAAAGCGCAGGTCGCGAGGACGTTGCTCGCCACCGGCATGCTGAAGCCGACGCGCCCCGACAGGGCGCTGCGCTCGGCTGGCGCGCTGCGACGCTGGGGGCCGACCCCGGCAGCCGCCTACGCCGGCTCCGCGATCCGCTATCCGGACAGGGCGGCACTGATCGACGACCGGGGGACGCTCACCTTCGCCGAGATGCAGCGGCGCACGAACGCGCTCGCCGCCGAGCTTGCGGCGGCGGGCATCGGCGAACACGACGGCGTGGCGATCATGTGCCGCAACCACAGGGGATTTGTCGATGCGACGCTGGCCTGCTCGAAGCTGGGCGCGAGCGCCCTCTACCTGAACACAGCCTTCGCGGCCCCGCAGCTCGCCGACGTCCTGGCGCGCGAGCAGCCGACCGCCGTCATCTACGACGACGAGTTCGCCGATCTCGTCCACGAGGGAGCAGAGGGCCGCAAGCGGTTCGTCGCCTGGCACGAGCCGGGCGCGCCCAGCCGCGATCCGCTGCTCGAGGACCTGATCGCCCGCGGAGACCCGTCCGAGCGCCCGGCGCCGGCGGAGAAGGGCCGCGTCGTGATCCTGACCTCCGGGACGACCGGGGCGCCGAAGGGCGCGGCGCGCAAGGAGCCCGACTCGATTGAGCCGATGGCGGCGATGTTGTCGAAGATCCCGCTCCGGGCACACGGCGTGACGATGATCGCCGCCCCGATGTTCCACTCCTGGGGGTTCGCCCACTTCACACTCGCGCTGCCGCTCTCCTCAACGCTCGTGCTGAGACGGAGGTTCGAGCCCGAGGACACGCTGCGGGCCGTTGCGCACCACCGCGCGAGTGCTTTGGCGCTCGTGCCCGTGATGCTGCAGCGGATCCTCGAACTGAGCCCTGACACGATCGCCCGCTACGACCTGCATGCGCTGAAGGTGATCGCCCTCAGCGGCTCGGCCCTGCCTGGCGACCTCGCCACCCGCGCGATGGACGCCTTCGGCGACGTCCTCTACAACCTCTACGGGTCAACCGAGGTCGCGTGGGCGACCATCGCGACGCCCGAGGACCTGCGTGCCGCTCCGGGCACCGCCGGGCGCCCGCCGATGGGGACGATCGTGAAGCTGCTCGACAGCGACGGCCGGGAGGTGGCTCCGCAGCAGAGCGGACGCATCTTCGTGGCGAACGAGATGATGTTCGAGGGGTACACCGGGGGCGGTGGAAAGGAGATGGTCGGGGGGTTGATGAGCACCGGGGACGTGGGCCACTTCGACGGCGACGGCCGGCTGTTCGTCGATGGCCGAGACGACGAGATGATCGTGAGCGGTGGCGAGAACGTGTTCCCGCGCGAGGTGGAGGACCTCCTTGCGGACCATGAGGCGATCGAGGAGGCCGCTGTCATCGGCGTCGCGGATCCCGAGTTCGGCCAGCGCCTGAAGGCGTTCGTGGTCGCGCGCAACGGGGCGACGCTGACCGAGGACGGGGTCAAGGAATATGTGAGAGGGAACCTCGCGCGCTTCAAGGTGCCCAGGGAGGTCGTATTCCTGGCAGAGCTGCCGCGCAACGCCACCGGCAAGGTCGTCAAGCGGGACCTTGCAAAGGGGGATTAGCGAGCTGCGGGCAGGGCGCTAGCCTGAGTGCAGATGGCGGCGCTGACCCATGATTTCGACCTTGCGGGGCTGAGGCTGAGCGCCGGGGAGGGCAGGCAGCTCGAGCTTGATGTCGCCATCGAGCCACTGATGCTCGGCAGCGAGCGCTACACGGCTGAGCCGGCGCGGGTGCCGGTCGCGCTGAGCGTCTCGCGCATGAGCGGCGGCGGATACGCCTTGCGCATGCGCTTCAGCGCCGAGGTCCGCGGGCCGTGCATGCGCTGCCTGCGCGAGGGCAGCCCCAGCGTCGCCGTCGACGCGCGCGAGGTGGACAAGCCGGGGGGCGGCGAGGAGATGGCCAGCCCGTACGTCAGCTCCGAGAAGCTGGACATCGCGGCCTGGGCGCGTGACGCGTTCGCGTTGGCGATGCCGGTGAAGGTGCTCTGCCGTCCCGACTGTGCCGGACTCTGCCCCGTATGCGCGGCAGACCTGAACGAGACGGGCCCCGGGCATCATCACGAGCCGGCACCGGATCCACGCTGGGCGAAGCTGAGGGAGCTCAGGCTCGAGTGACAGCTCCCGCCCACCCTCGGCCCGGCTGGTAGCCTGTCCCCGCGATGGCCGTCCCCAAGAAAAAGCAGTCCCACAGCCGCACCGCCAAGCGGCGCGCACAGCACAAGATCGGCGCGCCCGCCTTGAACAGCTGCCCGCAATGCCACAGCCCGCGCCGGCCGCATCGCGTGTGCCCGACATGCGGCAGCTATGCAGGGCGCGAGATCGTGACGCCGGGGGCGCACAGTCACGATCACGAGCACGACCACGACGAGTAGGAGCCGGTGACGCAAGGGGCTTCGTCCTCGCCCTCACCCGTACCCAGGCAGGACCAGGCGGAGTGGGTGGTGGCAGTCGACTGCAACGGCGCGGACCTCGGCGCGTCCGAGGTGGCGGCCGGAGCGGCGATCGCCGC
>JAOPZB010000030.1 GCA_025964355.1 Solirubrobacterales bacterium
CCGACTTCGTGCCGATGGTCAAGGGCCGTGGCTCGATGGCGCTCGCGGGCCCGCACCTCGTGCGCGCGGCGGTTGGCGAGGAGGTGACCCAGGAGGAGCTCGGCGGATCTCGCGTGCACTGCCGCAAGTCAGGGGTGGGCGATCTCGAGGTCGCCGACGACGAGGAGTGCATCGAGCGGATCAAGCAGTACCTGTCGTTCATGCCGCAGAACTGCGAGGCGCCGCTGCCGCTGCGGGCGACCAGCGACCCCGTGGAGCGGATGGACGAGGAGCTGCTCGACGTGCTGCCGGAGTCCAATCGCAAGCCATATGACATGTACGAGGTGATCAGGCGGATCGCCGACGACGGCTTCTACTTCGACCTCAAGCCCCAATTCGCCAAGACGATCATCACCTGCTTCGCGCGCTTCGGCGGCCGGCCGGCCGGGATCGTCGCCAACCAGCCCAGGCAGCTCGGCGGCATCCTCGACAACGACTCGGCCGACAAGGCCGCGCGCTTCGTCAACCTCTGCAACGCCTTCGCGATCCCGCTCGTGTTCCTCATGGACGTCCCCGGATTCATGGTCGGCAGCAAGGTCGAGGCCGCCGGCATCATCAGGCACGGTGCGAAGATGCTCTACGCGGTCGCCAACGCGACGGTGCCGAAGGTCACCGTGATCACGCGCAAGGCCTACGGCGCCGGCTACTACGTGATGAACGGTCGCGCCTACGAGCCCGACCTGATCGTCGCCTGGCCGAGCGCCGAGATCAGCGTGATGGGAGCCGAGGGGGCCGTCGAGATCGTGATGCGCAAACAGGTCGAGGAAGCCGAGGACCCCGAGGCCAAGAAGGCGGAGCTGATCGAGGCATACCGCAAGATCATCGACGTCTATGTCGCGGCCGGCAACGACATGATCGACGACGTGATCGATCCCCGTGAGACGCGTCCGACGATCTGCAAAGCGCTCGAGATGGCCGCCGGCAAGAAGGTCGAGCGGCCCTGGAAGAGACAGGGAGTGGTGCCCGTATGAGCCTGGACGACCCGGTAGTGATCACCTGCTCGATCTCCGGGGTGATCGCAAATCGCGAGCAGTGCCCTGCGATCCCCTACACGCCGGCGGAGTATGCGGCCGAGGCGCGGCGGATCGTCGACGAGGGCGGCGTGATGATCCATATCCACGCGCGCAAACCCGACGGCACGCCGAGCTATGAGGTCGAGGACTTCGGCGCGATCAGCGAGGCGATCCGCGACGAGGTCGCAGACGCGGTGATCGTGAACTTCTCCACCGGCACGATCGGAGTGCCGGTTGCCAAGCGGGTGGAATACCTGCGCGCCTGCCGTCCGGAGGTGGCCGCGCTGAACATGGGCTCGATGAACTACGCCAAGTACTCGCGCTCACGCAAGCAGTTCGTCTTCAACACCATCTTCGCCAACCCTTTCGAGGAGATCATCGAGCTGCTGGGAGCGATGAACGAGCTGGGGATCAAACCGGAGCACGAGTGCTTCGACGTCGGCCACGTCGGCAGCCTCGCACCCCTGATCGACATGGGCGTCCTGCACACGCCGCTGCACGTCGACTGCGTGATGGGCGTCGTCGGGGGCATTCCGCCGACGGCGCGCAACCTCGCGGCGATGGTCGAGAACATTCCCGGTGGGGGCCGCAACGGCGGGGAGGGCGCGACCAGGTCTCATTGGGGCGTGATCGGGATCTCGCGCGACCAGTGGATGCTCGTGGCCGCCGCGCTCACGCTCGGCGGCTCGATCAGGGTGGGGCTCGAGGACAACCTGTACCTGCCCAGCGGCGAGATGGCCCGCTCCAACGGCGAGCTGATCGCGAAGGCGAGGCAGATGACCGAAGACATCGGCCGGCGTCCGGCGAGCGTCGCCGAGGCTCGCGACATGCTGTCGATCGCGCAGCGCGAGCGGAGCGCGGCATGAGCCGTCCGGGCGGGGAGCTCGCCCGGTGAGCCTGCCGCTTGAGGGCATCCGCGTGCTCGATCTCTCCCGCCTGCTTCCGGGCGGCTTCTGCTCGCTGCTGCTCGCCGACTTCGGCGCCGACGTGCTCAAGGTGGAGGACACGGGTATGGGCGACTACATCCGTTGGTCGCCGCCCTACTACGACGGAGCGCATGAGAGCGCGCGCTCGGCGCTGTTCCTCTCGCTCAATCGCAACAAGCGCTCGATCCGCCTGAACCTCAAGCAGGAGCGCGGGCGCGAGGCGCTGCTGCGGCTCGTGCGCGAATACGACGTCGTGCTCGAGTCGTTTCGCCCCGGCGTGCTCGATCGCCTGGGGGTCGGATACGAGCGCATGCGCGAGGAGAACCCCGGCATCGTCTACTGCGCGATCAGCGGCTACGGGCAGGCCGGCCCCAAGCGCGACTCCTCGGGACACGACATGAACTACCTCGGCCTCGTCGGCCTGCTCGGGCTGACCGGCGAGCGGGGCGGAGGGCCGATTCAATCGGCCGGGCAGATCGCCGATCTCGGCGGCGGAGCGCTGATGGCGGCATTCGGCATCCTCGCGGCGCTGCGCGAGCGCGACGGCGGCCCGGACGGATCCGCGCCCGGCGGATCGGGCGAGGGCCAGTTGGTCGACGTGTCGATGGCCGACGGCGCCCTCTCGTGGCTGGCGATGGTGGCCGCCGCCTACTTCGCCGACGGAACCGTGCCCCACAGGGGCGATCTGCCGCTGGCGGGATCGCTCATCTGTTACAGGCCGTACGAGTGCGCCGACGGGTGGGTGACGCTGGGCGCGCTCGAGCCGAAGTTCTGGCAGGCGTGGTGCCGGGGGGTGGGGCGCGAGGACCTCGTCGCGATGCAGTTCGAGCGCCCGGGCTCGGCGGCGCACGGCCAGGTGACCGAGATCTTCAAGGCACGGACGCGCTCGGAGTGGGAGACGTTCGCACAGCGCCACGACTGCTGCCTGGAGCCGCTGCTGGAGCTCGACGAGGCGCTCTCCTCCGAGCTGGTGCGCGAGCGCGGGATGGTGGTCGAGCTCGACCAGCCGGGCGCGCAGCGACCGGTGCGCCAGCTCGGAGTCCCGGTCAAGCTCGGCCGCACCCCCGGCGAGCACGGGCGCCTGCCCGGCCCCGCGCTCGGCGAGCACACCGAGGAGGTGCTGCTCGCGGCCGGCTACTCCGACGCCGAGGTCGCAGAGCTGCTTGGCAGCGGCGCCGCCGCCGGCCCGGCGGACGTCCAGCAGGAATCGACGCTGCGAGCGTGAGCGGCGTTGACGTGCGAGGCCGCGCGCGCAACGGCGTGAAGGCTGCCGCCGGTGATGACCACGGCCGCGACCGCGTCGCCGAGCGTCCGCTGTTGAAGATGAGCGAGCTCGCCGAGCGCTCCGGGGTGAGCCCGGGGACGATCAGGTATTACCTTCGCGAAGGGCTGCTCGGCGGCGGTTCGGACATCGTCAGGACGAGCCGCAACATGGCCTACTACCCGCGCGGCTACGTCGAGCGGATCGCGCTGATCAAGCGCCTGCAGGAGGAGCGGTTCATGCCGCTGCGGGTGATCAGGGGCGCGCTGGAGTCAGATCCCGAGCGGGTGCGTGCGCTGATAGAGCTCGAGGATCGGATCCTCGAGCGCGCGCTCGCGAGCGCCGAGCAGGACAGCCGCGTCTCGCGCAAGGCCGTGCGCGAGCGCTACGGCGTGCCGCGCAACGTGCTCGAGCGACTCGCGCAGATAGGCGTGCTCACACCAAGCCAGCGTGGCTATGACAACGACGACGTGAAGATCATCGAGGCGATCGCGAGCTTCCGCGCGGGCGGCTATGACGAGACGCTCGGGTTCACCGTCTATGACACGCTCCGCTACCGCGAGGCCCTGGAGCCGCTCGTGCGCGAGGAGGTACAGGCGCTGGTCGGCCGGCTCGCCGGCGAGGTGGCCGTCGACCGCGCGATGGAGATCGTCGCGGCCGGTACCGAGCCGCTGCGCGAGCTGATCGGGGCGATGCACTCAAAGCTGCTGCTCGCTGAGCTGCGCCGCCACCGGGCGGGCGCGGCGCAAAGCGGCGCAACGGACTGATGGGCCGGCGCATGCGGCGCCGGACGGCTACCAGCGCGCCCGATGGTGCTCGACGACGCCGCGCCCATGAGCGAGCGGGATGCCGCCGGGTAGCGCACCCGAGAACGTCCCGAACGGCGCGCGGTAGTCGCTGCTGACGATCAGCAGGTTCTCGCGGCGGCTGCGCTGTGACTCCGCCCGGAAATGAAGCTCCGAGCCGTCGAGGCCGCTGACGCGCGAGAGGTCCGCCGCGAAGGCGACCGGCGGCACCTCATGCGGCTCTCCGGCGACCCACACCGCGCGCTCGCTGCCGCTCGGCGGGTCGTTGACACCGGTCACGAGGTTCCACGCCAGCGCGACGCCATCCGGTGCGACGCCGACGCCGGCGCTCCAATACCACTCGGTCCGGCGAGCGTGATGGCCGGCTGTGTCGTCGATGACGGCGAGCGCATCGATCTCGCGCGCTGGGCCGCCGTCGACGGCGAGCGTTCCGCGCGCACGCACGCCGGCCTGCTTGCGGGTCCACACCTCGAAGCGTCCGTGCGGGCAGAGCGCTTCGATGCCGGAGACTTCCTCGAGCGTCAGATCGAGCTCGACGCCCCCGTCGCGGATGCGCACGCGTCCCGGCTCGCTGCCGAGCTCGCCGCCGCCGCCGAACGCGAGCTGCACCTCGCTGCGGCTCCGAAGCAGGCGCGTGCGCTCGCGCAGCCGGCCCTCGCCGGCGAGCTGAACGGCCCAGAAGGACTGTCTCGCCGGGCCGATCTGGACGGCCGCCGCGCAGGCCATCAGCTCGTCGCCGAACACGCCCACGTAACGCCAGCGCTTGAGCGGTCGCGTGCCGCGCATCAACCTCATGGGAGCCGGCCGCAGGCACGAGCCGCCAGCCCCGCCGACCCCGCCGGGCGTTATGCTTTGGGCTGTTGACTGACCAGTCAATCTACTCGGTGGGCGGGGCGACCGCGAAATCTGCGGCCTCGCTGGCCACAGGAGGCAAGCGCTCTTGAGGGTCGCGGCAGTACAGCTGAATGCCACCGCCGATCGGGCGGCGAACCTGGCTGCGGCCGATCGCCTCACGCGCGCCGCGGCTGCGGACGGCGCGACGTTGATCGTACTCCCCGAGAAGTGGACGGCGATGGGTGCGGAGGCCGATCTGCGTGCGGCCGCCGAGCCACTCGACGGTCCATCGATCGCATGGGCGCGGTCGCTCGCCGGCGAGCTCGGCGTCGACCTGGTTGCGGGCTCGATCCTCGAGCAGGTCGCCGGTCAGGAGAAGCTCGCCAACACCTCCGTGCACGTCGACCCGGGGGGAGAGCTGCGGGCGGTCTATCGCAAGGTGCACATGTTCGACGTCGAGGTCGACGGGCGCTCGTACCGCGAGTCGGCGCTGGAGCAGGGGGGCGAGGAGATTGTCCTCTCGCGCACGGCCGACGGTGTCGGGCTGGGCCTGTCGATCTGCTACGACCTGCGCTTTCCGGAGCTCTATCGGATCCTGGCGATTCGTGGGGCACATGTCATCGCGGTGCCCGCGGCGTTCACGCTGGCGACGACGCGCGACCACTGGGAGACGCTGCTGCGGGCACGCGCGATCGAGAACCAGGCGTTCGTGATCGCCGCCAACCAGGTGGGCACGCATCCGGGAGGCCAGCAGTCGGGCGGACGCTCGATGATCGTCGACCCGTGGGGTGTGGTGCTGGCCGAGCTTGCAGACGGCGAGGGTCACGTCGTCGCCGAGCTCGACCTCGACCGCCAGCGCGAGATCCGCTCAAGCCTGCCGTCGCTTGCCAACCGCCGTCCACGCGCCTATCGCTGGCCGGCGCAGGGGGCCGCATGAGCTCGGGGCGCTCGGCGATCTCGCGCGAGAAGGCCGTCCCGGACAAGCGGCGGTTGATACTCGACGCGGCGGTGCGCGTCTTCGCGCGGCAGGGCTTCCATGCCTGCCGCGTGTCGGACATCGCCGACGAGGCCGGCGTGGCGTATGGACTCGTCTACCACTACTTCGCCTCCAAGGACGAGGTGCTCGACACGCTTTTCCTCGAGCGCTGGAACGTGATGCTGGCGCTCATCCGCGAGGTCGACGCCGAACCGCTGCCGGTCAGGGACAAGCTGCGAGCGATCGCATCGTTCATCGTCGACAGCTATCACCACGACCCCGACCTGATGAAGGTGATCATCGTCGAGGTCACCCGCGCGGCGAACTCCTTCGGGCAGACGCATCTCGGTGAGATCCGGGAGGCCTACGAGCTGATCGGCGAGATCGTCACCAAGGCGCAGGCCGAAGGCGTCTTCCGCCCCGACATCGAAGCGCGGTTCGCGGCGATGGCCTTCTACGGCGCCATCGAGCAGCTGCTCACCGGCTGGATCTTCGGCCTGCTGCCACAGGGCGAGGAGCAGTTCGAGCGGGCGAAGTGGCTCGTCGTAGAGACGGTCTGCGGAGGTCTCGAAACGAGCGCGACCGGTCGGGCCGCCCCTCGTTGACGGCGCCGGGGCGGCGCGACGCCGCCGCCGGAGCAGCTGGAGGCGCTGCGGCAGGCGCACCGTCCCGCCGGTTGAACCGACCACAGCGGGGAATAGACTGGCGCGATGGTCGAGAACGAGATGGTCAAGCGGCTGGTCTGGTCGGGACTGCTGGCGGGTTTCGGCGCGCTGGCGAGCATCTTCGCCAATCGCGCGGCCGCCACCGTCTGGAGGCGCCTGTTCGACGAGGAGCCTCCGGAGTGAGCGAGCCATTGCAGCCGCCGCGCACAGACCGGCCGGCCGATCCACCCCACAACATCGCGCGGGCGATCTCGGAGGTCTCAGACCGCGCCACGCTGCTGGTGCGAGAAGAGATCGAGCTCGCCAAGACGGAGCTCAGCGAAAAGATGACGAAGCTCGTCAAGGGCGCCGTCGTCGGCATCGCGGCCGGCGTGTTCCTGGTGATGGCGCTCATCTTCGCCCTGGTCGGCTGCGCGTGGCTTCTCTACTACTACCTCCCCGGCAACGAATTCACCTATTTCTGGGGATTCTTCGCGATGGCGGTGATCCTCGTGCTGCTCGGGGTGATCGCCGGCTTCATCGCCGCGCGCGCCGTCAAACGAAGCGCGCCGCCGATGCCGAACATGGCCATCGAGGAGGCTCGGAAGATCCGCGAGGCTGTGAGCGCCGCTCCGGAGACGATCGGCACGGTCGCAGGCCAGCCGCACGCTGCGCCGGCCCCGGGGAGCAAGGGCTGATGGCGCAGCGCTCTGCGGCCGAGATCCGCAGCTCGATCGAGAGCAACCGCATGGAACTCGCGGTCTCCGTCGACCGCCTGCGCGGCGAGGTGGCGCGGATCACCGACTGGCGCGGTCATGTGCAGCGCCACCGCAGCGAACTGATGGTCGGCGCGGCCGTCGTCGGCCTCATAGTCGGCGGTCGCCTGCTGCGGCGCCGGCGCAAGGGCTGACCGGGCCGTCGGCCGGGGAGCGCGCTGCGGCCGGGCGGCCGGCCGACAGCCGCCCGTCAGACCAGCAGCGGGCGCGGGACGGCGCCGACGCCGATCAGGCCGGGGCCCGTATAGGTACCGATCACCGGTCCCACCTCCGAGGTGAAGATCGGCTCGGAGTCGAAGATCTCACGGCCGCGGTCGATCAGGCGCTCGGCCTGCTCGGGAGCCTGGATGTGCTGGACGACCCAGCCGTCGGCGCCGGCGTCATGCAGTTCCTGCGCGTACTTGACCATGCGCTCGAAGGCGCGACCGGCGGTGCGCACGCGCTCGACCGGCACGATCTCGTACTCGAGCGACAGGATCGGCTTGATCCTCAGCGTCCCGCCCAGCCAGGCCTGTGCCTTGCCGATGCGCCCTCCCCGTCTGAGGTACTCGAGCGTGTCCAGACAGAACCAGATCCGCAGCGCCGCCCGTGTCTCGCGCACGCGCGCCGCCACCTCATCCTTCGATGCGCCCGTGCGAGCCGCGGCGCAGGCGCCGAGCGTCACCAGCCCCATGCCGCCGCATGCGGTTTCGCTGTCGATGACCTCCACGCGCTCGCCGAGTCCGCGCTCGACGAGCATCCCGTGCGCCTGGCGCGCCGCCTCGAAGGTTCCGGAGATGCCGCCCGCGAGATGGATCGAGACGATGTCGCGACCGGCCGCCAGCAGCGGCTCCCAGACCGTGAGGAAGTCCCCGATCGACGGCTGCGACGTGGCCGGCAGTTCCGGGTCGCTGCGCAGCCGGGCGTAGAAGTCGTCGAACCCGTCCATCTCGAGCTCGCGGCGCTGGCCGATGTCCGGACCGTCGCCTTTCCAGCCGACGTAGAGGCCGACCTGGCTTATCC
>JAOPZB010000043.1 GCA_025964355.1 Solirubrobacterales bacterium
TCGTGCGCGACAACAGCTGTTCGATCGGCCGGTAGATCACCGAGATCGTCACGAACATGACGGTCCACAACAGGTCGATGCGCTTCGCCTGAAACGGGTTGAGTACGTGGCTGGCGAGCGAGAAGTAAGCGAACGTCAGCAGGCCCGTCGAGGCGATCCCGATCGACAGGATCCGCGCGCCGCTGCCGTATGAGCGCGTGGCGCGGCCGGAGGGGACCCTAGAGGCGGACAAGCAACATCGTCCAGGGGAACGGCGAGCGGGCCTCGACGACCTCGCCATGGCGCGAGAGGAGCTCGACGAACGACCTCCTGGACCAGTGATTCAGGTGCCCCGGCGTATTTCCGAGCGACGTCCAGTAAGCGCCGCGCGCCAGGTTGAGCATCCGCCACAGCGGCTCGCGGGGCACCGAGACGAGCAGGTGGCCGCGCGCGCAGCGCGCCATCTCGCTCAGCGTGTGCTCTGGGTCGGGTACGTGCTCGAGCACCTCGATCGCGCTCGCGAGCTCGAACTCAGCGTCCGCGAACGGGAGATTGGCAGCCTCCATGACGCGGTACTCGAGGTTCGGCGCCCGACGCCTGGACCACCCCTCCTGGATCGACTCCTCCTCGAGGTCGATGCCCACCATGCGTGCCTGCGGGCGGCGCGCGGCCCAGCGGTGGACAAGCACTCCCTCGCCGCAGCCGACGTCCAGCAGCGAGCTGGGGGCGGCCCGATCCAGCAGCTCGTCGAGGTTGCGCTCGAAGGCGCTCATCAGACGGCGCACCACGGGGTTGCCCGAGCCGTACTTGTCGTAGGTGTTGCCGGTGACGACGCCGTCCTCCGAGACCGTGACGCCGCTCATAGCCGCACCGCCTCGCCTGGGCGCTCTGCCTGCCCGCGATCCTCCTCGCGCGCGGCGCCCGCAGGCCCTGCGTCCGCCGGCGGGGTGTCGATCTGATCCGGCGCGCGCCGAGGCTCGGCCGGCGTGCCGGGCTCGTAGTGGGACGGCGCCACGCCGAGCTGCAACTCGATCCGGCGAATCCGCTCGAAGGTCTTCTGGGTCATCACGCGCTGCGCCGCGAGCAGGTCTCCGATCACTCCCAGCGCCCACAGCACGACGGCCGCGATGAACAGCACGGCGCCGAGGATCAGCGACTGGACGTGGCCCTTGCCGTTGCCTTCGATGTAGGACACGGCGAACCGTATCCAGACGCCGACCGACGCGAGCCCGATCAGCAGCGCGAGGCTCCAGAACACGCGCAGCGGCTCGTATTGGGCGTAGATGCGGAAGATCGATACGGCGTTGCGCCGAACGTAGGCGCCCATCGAGGGGAACAGGCGTGACTCGCGCGTCTTCGGGTTGGTCCGGACCGGAACGTGGTCAATCGCGACGAGCAGCTTCCCCGCCTGGATGATCGTCTCCAGCGTGTAGGTGAACTTCGAGACCACCATTATCTGAATGGCCGCCTCGCGGTTGTAAGCGCGGAACCCCGACGTCGTGTCCGGCACCGAGGTGGAGGACGCCTGGCGCACCACCCATGACCCGAGGCGTTGCAGGGCCTTCTTCATCCCCGAGAAGTGCTCGATCCCGGTCACCTCGCGATCGCCGATCACCATGTCGGCACGCGACTCGAGGATCGGCCGCACCAGCTTCGGGATGTCAGCCCCGCAGTACTGGTTGTCGGCGTCGGTGTTGACGATCACATCCGCGCCGAGCTTCAGCGCCGTGTCGATACCGGCCTGGAAGCCGGCGGCGAGCCCCTTGTTGTTCGTAAGGCGCACCAGGTGGTCGACGCCGAGCTCGCGGGCCACCGCGACGGTGCGGTCGGTCGAGCCATCGTCGATCACCAGCCACTCGACCGCATCGAAGCCCTCGACAGCGCGCGGCAGGTCCGCCAAGGTCTGCGGCAGCTGTTCTGCCTCGTTGAAGCAGGGGATCTGGATGATGAGCTTCATCGGCTTCGATTTGCCTAGACTTGGCTTCCGGCAGTATCCCAGAGCGCAGGTCACGGTCTTGGCGCCAAGTCTTGAGCCCAGCCACCCGGCGCCAGGTATTGAGCCAACGCCATCCGGGGGCTCGATACTCCAAGGCTAGATGGAAAGCGCGATGCTCACCCGGCTCACGCCGGGCACGATCCGGCTGCAGCGGCTGCGTGCAGTGCGAGCCGGGACATGGGCACGTATCGGCCTCGCCGTGATGTGCGTGGGAGCGGTGGTCGGGTACTTCGCGTTCCCGACGTATCCGACCTATGACTCGTTCTACGCGCTGCTCTGGGGGCGCGACCTGCTGCACCTGCACCTCCCTGACTTCAGGGTGTACCGGGGCCCCACCGAGCATCCGCTGGCGATCGCCTTCGGCATGTTCTGCTCGATCTTCGGCCAGGGCGGGGCGCGCCTGATGGTGTTCGGGTCGATCGCGTCCTTCGTCGCCGTCGTCGCCGGCTCCTACCGCCTGGGACGCCTCTGCTTCGGCCCGGTCGTGGGCTGGATCGCGGCGCTGCTCGTCCTAAGCCGCTTCTTCGTCGAGAACCTCGCCGCACAGGGCTATCTCGACATCACCTACGTCGCGCTGATCGTCTGGGCCACCGTGCTCGAGGTCGAACGCCGGCGTCGCGGGACGCCGGTCTTCGTCCTGCTCGCGGCAGCCGGGCTGCTGCGCCCCGACGCATGGGTGCTGAGCGGCGTCTACTGGCTGTGGTGCTCCTGGCGGGCGGATAACCGCACACGGCTGAAGTACCTCGCACTGGCGGCCTTCGCGCCTGTCGTATGGGTTGGCGTCGACGCGGTCGTGACCGGCAACCCGCTCTACTCGCTCAACGCGACGGCCGGGCTGGCGGCGGAACTGGAACGCACACAGGGCTTCTCGAGCGTGCTCACGTCGGTGTGGAGCTACGGCGTGCGCATCGACAAGCTGGCAGTGCTGCTCGGGACGCTCGCCGGGTTGCCGCTCGCCATCTGGCTCGCCCCGCGGCGCGTGCTCGTGCCGCTTGCCGCGTTCGCGCTCCTGGTCGGCGTGTACGTCGCCGAGGGCGCCGTCGGCGCGTCGGTCGTCGACCGGTACCTGCTCGGCGCGGCCGTCGCGGCGCTGCCGTTCTGCGCCGTCGCTCTCGGCGGTTGGGCGATGCTGCGGCCGGGCTCCAAGCTTCGCCGTACCTGGATCGTGGGCGCCACCGCACTGCTGGCTTACGGGGCGGTCACTGCCGCCAGCACGGTCAGCCTCTCCAGCCTTCGCACCACGCTCGCCTACCACGAGGAATTCCACAAGGGCCTTGCGCGTGCGCTCGCAAACCCGGAGGTCAAGTCTCAGCTGCGCCGCTGCCCGCTGCTGTCACTGCCCAACAACAAGCTGATCCCCGATGCCCGCTGGATCCTCGACACAGTCAACCAGCACGACATCGTCGCCCGCAGCCAGGCGCGCGCGGACGTCGGGAAGGGAAGGCACGCACTCGAGGAACGGATCCGGCGGGGCAGCGTCGCCGTCTACCCGCTCGGCAGCGCCGTGTTCGTCGAGGCGATCGTCGATGTCGGCGACGACCCGCGCGACCAGGTTCCGCTCAAGAACTTCAAACGCGTCTACACGAGCCGCTACTACGCGGTCTATGCGAACTGCTGAGCCGCTGCCGGGGAGCGCGCCCGCCCGCGCAGGTGACCGGCCGGCGCCGCAGCGCTCGCGATCGCGGATCTGGGCGTGGGCGGGGTTGGCGGCAGTGCTGGTCTGCGGCCTCGCGCTTCGCCTGTGGGGCGTCAGGCAGGGGTTGCCCTACGCCTACAACACCGACGAGGCCGACCATTTCGTGCCGCACGCGGTGAGGATGTTCGCGGAAGGGACGCTGAACCCGCATTACTTCGGCAACCCCCCGGCGTTCACCTATCTGCTGCACTACCTGCTCGCCGCCTGGTTCGGTGGGGGAGCGGGCGTTCGCTCCGCCTTCGCGCTGCATCCCGATCAGGTGTACACGCTCTCGCGCGTCGCCACGGCCGTGCTCGGCACCGCCGCGCTCTGGCTGCTCTACGCAACCGGCGCCCGGCTGTTCGGCCGAGGAGTCGGACTGCTGGCGGCCGCGATCGAGGCCGTCGCGTTCCTGCCGGTCTTCTACTCGCACCTGGCGCTCAACGACGTGCCCACGCTCGTCTCGTTGACGGTCGCACTGCTCGGCTCGGCCGGCATCCTGCGGGGCGGACGCAGGCGGGACTACCTGATCGCCGGCATCGGGCTGGGGCTCGGCTGCGCGAGCAAGTACACCGCCGGGATCGTCGCTCTGCCCCTCGCCGCCGCGATCGCCGTGCGCTATCTGCAGGCGCCACGCGAGAGCAGAGCGAACGTCGTCTTGGGCGCGCTGTTGAGCGCCGCCGCCGCGCTGCTCGCGTTTTTGATCGCGAACCCATATGCGCTGCTCGACCTCCAGAGCTTCCATCGGGAACTGGTGCACCAGTCGACGCTCTCGGCGGAAGCCCAGGGCAAGCTCGGGGC
>JAOPZB010000079.1 GCA_025964355.1 Solirubrobacterales bacterium
ACCGGTTGATCTGGCGCGAGCACTACCGCGACCACCAGGTCGAGGCGTAGCCTTACGTCGTGACCGAAAGCGCAACGCGTCCCGGGAAGCTCCGCGTCGTCATCGCCGGCGGAGGAGAAGCGGGCCCAGTAACAAGTACCGGTGGCTAGGGCCGCACGGAGTGCTGCTCGACAGTCTCATGCCCGAGTTCGATGCGAGCCGCATCGAGCACCGGGTAATTGACGGACCGACTGCTGACGTCTATGAGGCCGTAGTTCGCTCCGACTTCCTCGACGCCGTACGTCGGAGCCGGACCGTTCGCGGACTGTTCGCGCTCCGCGCCGCTGGCGAGCGTATCGCCGCAGCCGCACGACGATCGCCCCCCGTGAACCCCCCGGAGCTGGCCGCTCTGCGTCTCGCCGATCTGCCAGAGCACGGCGACTGGGTCCGGCTGGGCGAGGATTCGCCAAATGAGTTTGCGTTCGGCGCAGTTGGGCGCTTCTGGGGTGGGGAGACCACCTGGGAGCAAATCGACTCGTCCGCATTCACATCGTTCGAGACTCCTGGGTACGCCAAGATCGTCGCCGACCTCTCCCTACGCGCTTACGGGCATCACCGAACCCTCCTCAGCTATGAGGCTCGCACGCAAACGACGGACGCAGCCGCTCGCCGAGCGTTCCTGCACTATTGGACCCTCGTTGCACCTGGTGTGGGAGTCGTCATGCGTTCAGCACTAGCGGTCATCGCACAAGAAGCTCGGGTCGGTTTGCCAAAGCAGCAGCTGTAGGGATGGTTGCCGCCTGGCTGATCGCACGAAGCGGGGTCGAAACCGAGTCGATCCAGCCGCCAGGCGCAGGACGCGCGCCGGGATGGGCCGCCGGGCTCGTCATGGCACGGCGACAGGAAGCCGAGAAGCCGCGTGCGCCGCTCAGGCTTAGGTGACGAGACATCGGCTGTCGGGACCGAGCCGGGCCTGTGAATGGGCAGCAACGGGGCAGCAGCGCCCCGTCCCTGCCGCCCCCCAAGCGTCTGGGTGGGCGCAAGCCCAATAGAATCCGGCATCCAGGGCGCGTAGCTCAGTGGGAGAGCGCTCGCTTCACACGCGAGAGGTCGCAGGTTCGAAACCCGCCGCGCCCATTGGACCTTGGGATGTCGCAGGAGAACTTGGAGATCGTGCAAGCAGCCTTCCGGGCCTTCGAGAAGGGCGATTTCGACGCCGTTCTTCGCCTTTGCGACGAGGACATCGAGATCACCCAGCCCCCTGAGCTTCCTGACGTCTCGCCGCGGCAGCACGGCCACGCGGGTGTGCTTGAGGCGTTCGCGATTTGGCCCGAGCAGTGGGACGATTATCGGGTCGAGATCCTGGGGGCGGCGGAAGTGAGCGATCAGGTGATCGTCACGACGCTGCAGGGCGGCCGAGGGAAGGACAGCGGAGCGCGGGTGCAAGCTACGTTCACTTTCCTGTTTTCGATCCGTGCTGGAAAGATCACCGAGTGGCGCATGTTCATGCAGGAAGCGGAAGCGCTTGAAGCCATGCGGCTGGCGGAGTAGGCGCACCGGTCGCGGTTCGCTCCGCCGACGCCTCAGGGCAGGAACTCTCAAGTGACGGAGCCCTTTGAGCCGATGGGAAGTTATGCGCCCGATCGCTTCCGACCGCCGTCTGACGAGGGGTATCTGCTTCGTCGCCGTCGCGGTGAGCGTGTATTACCTGACGTGGCGAGTGCTCGACACGTTCAATCCGCACGCCTTCGCACTGTCGCTCATCCTCTACCTGGCGGAGTGCTACGGCCTGGTGATGTTCGGGCTGCACATCTTCCTGACGTGGGATACCCGCAGCCTTGAGCGCAGCCTGCACCTCGCAGACGACGAGCGCCTCGAGCAGGCAGCCATGCCGACCGCCGGTCGCGACTGGACGGTCGATGTTTTCATCCCCACGTTCAACGAGAGCGTCTCCCTGTTGAGAAAGAGCGTCCTCGCGGCGCGCGAAATGCGAACCGCTCACGCGACCTGGGTCCTGGACGACGGGCGACGCGACGCCGTGCGCAGGATGTGCGAGGAGCTCGAAGTCGGCTATCTGACCCGAGACTCCAACGAGCACGCCAAGGCCGGCAACATCAACGCTGCGCTTCCCCGAACGGAGGGCGAGTTCATCGTCGTGCTCGACGCGGATTTCATTCCGCTGCCCAACTTGCTGGAGCGCACGCTCGGCCATTTTCGCGACGAGCGACTCGCGTTCGTGCAGCTGCCCCAGGCCTTCTACAACGTGGACTCGATTCAGCACGTGGGCGGCGACATACGGACCGGCTGGCATGAGCAGAGCCTGTTCTACGACGTGATCCAGCCTGGCAAGAACCGCTGGAACTCCGCCTTCTGGTGTGGCTCGCCGGCCGTCCTGCGCCGCGCTGCCCTGGAATCGGTGGGCGGAGCCGCGACCTCGACGATCACGGAGGACATCCTGACCTCCATGCGTATGCACGCAGCAGGCTGGAGCTCGCTCTACCACAACGAGATCCTGGCAGTGGGCGTCGCCCCGGGAGATCTCGACGGCTTCAGAACACAGCGCCTGCGCTGGGCCCAGGGGTCGATGCAGATCCTGCGTAGCCGGGAGAACCCGCTCCTGAAGCGGGGACTCAGCTTCCCGCAGCGGATCAACTACCTCGCGTCGATGACGACCTACTTCCAGGCTCTGCAGCTTGCGATCCTCATTGCGATGCCGACCCTCGTGCTGCTCACGGGCCAGTCGCCGATCGCGAACCTCGGTGGCTCGTTCTTCATCCGCTTCACCCCCTATGTCCTCGTGACGGTGCTCGCGAGCAAGCTCATGGGCGGCTCTCGACAGCGGCTCCTATGGGATCAGTACTTCTCGTTCCTGCGGCTCTTCACGTTCTTGCGCGCACTTCCGGTGCTGCTGACCGGGGGCAGAACACTGCGATTCCGAGTGACGCCCAAGGCTCCGAGCGAGTCGACCAAGC
>JAOPZB010000111.1 GCA_025964355.1 Solirubrobacterales bacterium
GTCGCCGCCGCGCTCGCCGTGCTGCTGGCAATCTTCGCGCTCGTCGCCGGGCCCGCCTGGTTCGCGCGCGACAAGCACGGCTTCGCCGAGCCGGCCATCAACTCCGGCCTGCTCGGCCTGCTGACGCTGCTCCTGGTCCCGCTGCAGATGCTGCTCGTCGCTTTCGCGATGCGCGGCTTCAACCAGGGCTGGAACGTGGAGCTCGAGCGTCGCGACGCAGGCGGCGGGGACCTCTATGAAGGCGCTCCTCCCTACGCCGGCGCTCCCCCCCACCCCGCCTGAGCCCGCCGTAGACTGGGCTGCCGATGCGGCGGTGGCGGAATGGTAGACGCGGGGCCCTCAAAAGGCCTTGCCCGAGAGGGTGTGTGGGTTCGAGTCCCACCCGCCGCATCCAATAGAGCGGCGTCAGGGCTCGCACGCCACCGCGGCCTCAGGACTGGCGCGCCACCGCGGCCTCAGGGGCCGCCGACGAGCTCCAGCAGACGCTCGGCCAGCTCGGGCGGGGCGACGAGGATCCCCCACGGCAGGTCCTCGTGCACCGGCAGCTCCAGCAGGCGCAGTCCGGCGCGCTCGCAGATGAGCGCCCCCGCGGCGATGTCCCACGCCTTGACCGACCGCTCGAAGTAGGCGTCATAGCGACCGGCCGCCGTCCAGGTCAGATCCAGCGCGGCGCTGCCGAAGCGACGGATGTCGCGGACGCGCGGGACCAGACGCGCGAGCACCTTCGCCTGGGCCGCGCGCACGTCGGCGTCATAGGCCAGGCCGGTGGCGACCATCGCGGTCGCCAGCCGCTCGTCGGCCGACCCGGCTGTAGCTGACGGCCCGTTGCCGCCGCGGCGCTGCGGCGGCCCGGTCAGGTCCACCTCGCCGGCTGGCCCGAGCAGCGTCGCTCGGCCATCGATCGTGGCCGTGAACAGCTCGTCGCGATTCGGGTCATAGACGGCGCCGGCGATCGTCCGCTGCTCGTCGCGCACGGCGACGCTCACGCACCACTGTGGTATCCCGAAGAGGAAGTTGACCGTGCCGTCCAGCGGGTCGACCACCCAGGTCAGGCCGCTGCTGCCGCCCTCCTCGCCCGTGCCCTCCTCGCCGAGGAAGCCGTCCTGCGGACGACGCTTGCGCAGCAACTCGCGGATCGTCCGCTGCGCCGCGATGTCCGCCTCGCTGACGAGGTCTGTCGGGGTGCTCTTGGCGAGAACCTCGCGCTCGTCGCCCTGGCGGACCCGGTCGACCAGCAGCGCACCCGCCGCGCGCGCTGCCTCGACCGCCAGCGCCAGCAGCGCCCCGGCGTCGGCGTCGCTCACGAGAACTCGGGCGGAAGCTGCTGCGCCCACGGGCGCTCCGCCTCGAGCTGGGCCGCGAGCGAAAGCAGCGTCGCCTCGTCGTTCGGGCGGGCGACCAGCTGGACGGCCCGCGGCAGACCGTCGGGCCCGAACCCGGCCGGTACCGACGCTGCGGGCTGGCCGGTCGCGTTCCAGACGCCGCTGTAGGGGACCATGCCGGCGGCCGCGTTGAGCGTCCACAGCGCTCCGCGCCCCTCGAGCTGGCCGATTCGCGGCGGCGGCGATGCGGTCGCGGGAGTCAGAAGGAGATCGTGATCCTCGAGCACGCTGCCCAGGCGGCGCGCGAGCTCTGCCTCGCCGGCGAGCGCGCGCTCGATCACGGCGGTCGGGATCAGGCCGCCGAGACGCACCATGCCGCGCGTGCGGCGTTCCAGGCGCTCGGGATGGGCGAGCGTGCCCGCGTCGTCGTGGATTCCCCGCAGATACCGCACGACCACGGCGGCCATCGCTCCCGGCCCGTAGTCGGGGTCGCGCTCGGAGACCTCATGGCCGAGCGAGCGCAGCAGCTCGACGGTCTCTGACAGCGCGCGCGACGCTCCCGCGTCGGGCCGGGACAGGACGCCCGGCGGAACGCGCGCGGAATAGGCGATCCTGAGAGCTCCCGGCGGGGTGGCGGCGGCCTGCGAGAAGGCAACGGCGGGCGGCGGCGGTTTGTCGACGTCGGAGTCGATCGCGCCGGACGCCACGTCGTAGAAGAGCGCCGTGTCGGCCACCGAACGGGTGAGGACCCCGTTGACGGAGAGGCCGTGCCAGGCGCGGGTGCGCGGCGCCAGCGAGACGCGTCCGCGCTGGGGCTTGAGCCCGAACAGCCCACACCAGGCGGCCGGTATGCGGATCGACCCCGCACCGTCGGAGCCGAGCGCCGCTCCCACAAGGCCGGCGGCGACGGCCGCCGCGCTGCCGCCACTCGAGCCGCCGGGCGCGCGCTGCATGTCCCACGGGTTGCGCGTCGTGCCGAAGGTCGCGCTCTCGGTGAACGGCCACTGCGTGAGCTCGGGCACGTTCGTCTTGCCGATCAGCAGCGCCCCCGCCTGGCGCAAGCGCCTCACGACCTCGGCGTCCTCGCTCGCCGGCCCGCCGGCGGCGTTCGTGCCGAGCGCCGTCACCTCGCCCGCCACGTCGATGTCGTCCTTGACGGCGATCGGCACGCCCAGCAGCGGGCGATCGCCGCCCGCTCCCCGGCGCGCATCCGCCTGGTCGGCTTCCATCCGCACCCGCTCGGCGAAGACGACACGGAAGGCGTTCAACCTGCCCTCCAGCCGCGCGATCCGCTCGAGACACACGTCGACGAGCTCGCGCGAGGACACCTCCCCCGCGGCGATCAACTGGGCCTGACGCGCGATTCCGGCGTAGGCGAGATCCGTCGCGTCCATCGCGCGCAATCTATTTGAAAACGGCTCTCAGGCCGCCGCTCGGCGGTCTGGCATTCGTGGTCGGCGTCGTTCGAGGCCGAAGGGAATCGGGCAGCCTCACCGAAGACCCCGGGGGCGTGCGCAGATCACTGCCACGAACTGCAAAGGGGGAGCATCGTGTCCTATCCAGTCACCTTCGAGGCCGACTACCTCGAGCGACGCAACCGGCTGACAACCTTCTTCCGTCTCATCCTCGTCATTCCGCTCGCGATCGTTTTGTACGTGTTCGGAATCGTCGCCAGCATCGCGATCCTGATCGCCTGGCTGGCGATCGTGATCACCGGCCGCTATCCGCAGGGCCTGTACGACTTCGTCGCGAGCTTCAACCGCTTCCTCGCGCGCGCCACCGGCTACGCAGCGCTGCTGAGCGATCCCTATCCCCCGTTCGGCGGCTCCGACGCGACGGACTACCCGGTCCGCATGCACTTCGCCGGACCGCTCGAGAGCTACAGCCGGCTGAAGACCTTCTTTCGCCTGATCCTTGCGATCCCCATCCTCGTGCTGCGCTACGTCATGAACTTGCTGCTCGAGGTCGGCGCCGTGGCCGCCTGGTTCGTAATAGTCGTGACCGGGAAGATGCCGCGCGGCCTGTTCGACCTGATGGTGCTCGCCAACTCCTACACGGCGCGCAGCGACGCATACCTGTACCTGCTGACCGAGACCTACCCGCCGTTTCAGGACGACACGACGCGCACCGCCGGAACGCCCGGCCCGACGATCCCGGAGACGCCCTCGCCCAGCTAATAGACGGCCGATGACCAAGCCTCGCAAGGACGCAGCGAAGCGTGGCGGGCTCTGCCCGCGAGCGACCGAGGACGCCGCGAGGCGCCGGTCAGCGGCCGTCTAGACGGGCGTGACGGGGTTGTGCTTGGCGGGCCACGTCCGCCGCTTGCAGGCAGCGTGCGCGAAGCGGCGGATGAGCTCTGCGCGCAGCTGC
>JAOPZB010000131.1 GCA_025964355.1 Solirubrobacterales bacterium
CCGTCGACGCCTCAGTCTCGGTGGACGCCTCGGTCTCCGCGGGGGCCGCGGGCGCCGCAGCCTCTGTGGGGGCCGCTGCCTCCGCGGCCGCTGCCGCTGCCGCCGCTGGCTCGGCTGCCGCGGCATCTGGCTGGGCAGCCGCATCGGCTGGCTGAGCGCCGTTCGGCATCTCCCCGTCGTGCTCACCCTCGTCGGTGGGCGACGGCCCGGTCGCGACGGCCTGGTCGGGCTCGCCCGGGCGGGATACCGGCAGGATCTGGTCCTCGACACGCTTCGCGGACAGCGACAGGCGCCTGCGCTCTGAGTCGATCTCGAGGATCTTCACCCGGATCGCGTCGCCGGGATGGACGATCTCGCGGGGGCTCTCGACGTGATGTGGCGCGAGCTCGGAGATGTGCACGAGGCCCTCGACACCGTCGAGGATCTCGACGAACGCGCCGAAGGTGACCACCTTGGTGACCTTGCCCTCGAGCTCGTCGCCGACGTTGTACGTGTCGACGATCCGCTGCCAGGGGTCCTCCTGCGTCTGCTTGAGGCCGAGAGAGATGCGCTGGCGGTCGCGGTCGATGTCGAGCACCTTCACCTTGACGGTGTCGCCGATCGAGAGGATCTCGCTCGGGTGGTTGACGTGCGACCAGGAAAGCTCTGAGATGTGGATCAGGCCGTCGATGCCGTCGAGGTCCACGAAGGCGCCGAAGTCGACGATGTTGGATATCTGTCCCTCGACGACGAGCCCCGGCTGGAGGCGGTCGAGGATCTGCTGGCGAACCTCCTTGCGCTCCTCCTCGAGCACCGCGCGGCGCGACAGCACGACGTTGTTGCGCGAGCGGTTGAGCTCGATCACCTTCGTCTCGATCTTGGTGCCCATGTACTCGTCGAGATTGGGAACGCGGCGGATGTCGACGAGCGAGGCCGGAAGGAAGCCGCGCACGCCGAGGTCGATGATCAGGCCGCCCTTGACGACCTCGATGACGGTTCCCTCGACCGGCTCTCCGGACTCGGCAGCGGTTTCGATCCGCCGCCAGGCCTTCTCGAAGCGGGCGCGCTTCTTCGACATGATGAGGCGCCCGTCCTGGTCCTCCTTGGTGAGGACGATCGCATCGACCTCCTCGCCGAGGTGCACCTCCTCGCCGGGATCGACGGCCTTGCGGATGGACAGCTCGTTCGCGGGGATGACGCCCTCGGACTTGTAGCCGATGTCCACGAGGACCTCGTCCTTGTCGATGCGCACGACATGGCCGGTGACGACCTCGCCCTCCTCGATGGCGCGGAAGGTCGCGTCATAGTTCGGGACGATCTGTCCATCGACTTCGAGCAAGAGCCCATTTGACCCGTCGACCACGCGGGCCTCTGGATTCTCCATCACTGTGTGCACCGGGCGAAGCGTAGCGCAGCCGTATCATTGCTGGGCAGATGCCATTGCGAGCCACGAAGCGGGGTGCCGACCGCACGCGCTTGGAGCGGGACTGCGACGTGCTCGTCTGCGGCGCGAGCTTTGCGGGGCTCGCCGTCGCCCGCGAGCTGGCCGGCTGCGGCGCGCGCGTGCTGGTCATCGACCGCTACGAGCTCGGCGAGCGCCAGACGTCGGCGTGCGCTATGCCGACCGCGTGGCTGGCGGCGCTCGACCTCATGGACTCCTGGCGCCAGGGCTTCGACCGGCTGGTGGTGCACACGCCGTTTCGCACCGCCAGCTGGCAGCTGCCGTGGTCGTTCTCGACCTTCGACTACCGCGAGCTGTGCGCGCTGCTGTGGGCACAGGCCAGCTCGCCTGAGCTCGAGTTCGAGACTGCGACCGTGACCGGACGGGCGGGACCGACGGTGCAGACCGACCGTGGAGAGCTCCGCGCGCCGCTGATCGTCGACGCGCTCGGCTGGCGGCGGGTGCTCTCGAACGACAGCCCGATCCAGCCGCCGAAGGCGCGCCTGTCGCGCGGCCTGGAGGTCCATCCGCCGGGCCAGGGCGAGGATCTCGAGCTGTGGATCGACGCAGGCTACGTCCGCGCCGGCTACTCATGGAGCTTCCCGGCCGGCGACGAGCTGCGCGTCGGCGTCGGCTCGTTCTGGCCGTCACACCACGTCAAGGAGCCGACCGTCCGTCTCGCGCGCGACCTCGACCTGCCTGCCGTCGGCTATCAGGGGAACTGGATCCCCCACCAGCTGAGGCGTGCCGTCGAGGACGAGGTCTTCTTCGCGGGCGATTCCGCCGGCCACTGCCTGCCGCTCACGGCGGAGGGCATTCGCACGGCTCTTTATTTCGGGCTCGCATGCGGCCGCGAGCTGCGCTCGGTGCTCGAGGGCAACAGCAGCCGTGAGCAGGCGCTGCAGCGCTATGGCGCGTTCTCGGACTCGCACGCACGCAAGTACAGGCTGCTGCTCGGCGCCCAGCGCCTGGCCGGACAGCTGACGCCGACCCGGACCCTCACGGCAGCCGTCCGCGCGCTTGAGAGCCGCCGGCTCGCGGCCTGGATCTTCCGGCACTACCTGGCGATCGCTCCCCCGTCGTTCGTCGCCGGCCGATCGGCGCTGCAGCGGCGAGTGCTGGCCGCCGCCTCGGCCTGACGCGCTACTCCCACGACCCCGGCGTCACGCGGAGGTAACACATGTCGATGCGCATGAGGTCCATCGCATGCTCGAAAAGCTCGCGCCCGCGTCCATAGCGCGTGGCGAGCGCTTGCTCTGCCGCGCGCTCCTCCTCGCCGGCGAGCACCGTCGCACTGGCCTCCAATGGCGGCCCGAGCGGCTTCCCCTGCATGGTGCAGGGGGCGACGAGCAGGCGGGGGTCGCGACGGAGTCGCTTGACCTTGCCCGATCCCCTCTCGGTGCGCACGTACAGGACGCTGCCCGCCCGTGCGGCCCATACGGGGGTCGGTACGGGGGTTCCGTCGCGACGATAGGTGACGAGCAGCGCGCGCTTGGAGCGTCCGACGTCGTCGAGCGAGCCGGTCCTGGGCGCATCGGCCGTCTCATGGGCACCATGCGGGGCCATCCGGGCCGCCAGGCGCGCCATCGGCAGCGCCGCCGGAAGTCGCCTGCCGGGCACGGCTCGAGCGCCGGGGCGGACGCTGGTGGATCGATCGTGTTCTGTCATCGGATGCCTCCTTCTCTAGAGCTCCTCGAGGACCGCGCCGAGCCTGCGAATGCCCTCCTCGATGGCGGGCTCGGCGAGATTGGCATAGCCGAGCACCAGGCCGTCGTCGACGGCCCTCACGTCCATGTATGCGTAGCCGAGCGGATAGACCCCGACCGACTGGCGCGCGGCGGCCTGCATCAGCGCCATGCCGTCGACGGGGCGCCCGAGGCGCACGACCGCGTGCAGTCCCGCCGCCAGACCGGTGACCCGCGCGTTGGGGAGGTGACGCGCGACGGCGTGCACGAGTGCGTCGCGCCGCGCCCGGTAGCGCCGGCGCGCCTGGCGCAGATGACGGTCGTAAGCGCCGCTGTCGATCAGCTGCGCGAGCGCGAGCTGGTCGATCGTCGGGCAGCCGTGGTCGGCGAGTAGCTTGGCCGAGACAACCCGCTCGAGCAGGCGCGGGGGGAGGACGAGCCAGCCGAGACGAAGCGCGGGCGCGAGCGTCTTGCTGACGGTGCCGACGTAGACGACGCGATCGGCGGCCAGTCCCTGCATCGCCCCCAGCGGCGCGCGGTCGTAGCGGTACTCGGCGTCGTAGTCGTCCTCGATGACGAGCCCTTCGTTCTCGCCGGCCCACGCCAGCAGCGCCGCCCGGCGCGGCGGCGCGAGCGCTACACCGGTGGGCGACTGGTGCGCGGGCGTGACAAGGACGGCGTCGATCGTGCCCTCTCGCGCGCTCAACGCGTCGAGCTCCGCGACGCAGGCGCCGCCCTCGTCCACGGGCAGCGCCACCAGCTGCGCCGACGCCTCGGCGAGGATCGCGCGATGCGCCGGCAGGCCGGGGTCCTCGACCGCGAGGCGGCCACCGCCGAGGGCCCGCGCGAGGAGGAAGAAGCCCTGAGCGGCGCCCGAGCAGACGACGATCGTCTCCGGATCGGCGACGACGCCGCGAACCCTGCGTAGGTGTCCCGCGAGCGCGCGCCGAAGCTCGAGCGCACCGCGGGGGTCGGGGTAGCCGAAGGCCCGATCGGGGGCGTCCCTGAGCGTCGCCCGCAGCGCGCGCAGCCAGGCGTTGCGCGGGAAGTTCGCCAGATCGGGGAAGCCCGGGAAGAAGTCGAACGTGGGCACGCTCGGCGGTGTCTCGGCTGCCGCCGCGGCGGACGCTCCGGCCGCATCCGCGACGAACGTGCCCGCGCCGCGCCGGGCCACCAGGTAGCCCTCGGCCAGAAGCTGGCCGTAGGCGTCAACGACGAGGCGTCGCGAGACGCCGAGGTCGGACGCCAGCGCCCGCGTCGCCGGCAGCCGGATGTGCGCTGGCAGCCGCCCGGACCGGACCGCCTCGCGCAGGCCGTCCTCGAGCTGCGCGCGCAGCGGCCGGCGGACGTCGCGGTTAAGGTCCAGGAGCAGCTCCGGCCCAGAACTGGTACCCGTTTCTGTACTCAAAGTGGTCCTTTACGGTGCACCACGTGCACCTTATCGTGGGAGTCTGATGAGTGCGAGCACCGCTACCCCAACAGAACCCACAAGGAGGCGGATCATGAGCCGCATCGAACGCGTCGGGCCCCGGCAGGCGGGGCCGCTCACAGGCCTGGTGCTGCGCCTAGCGCGGCGCAAGACCAGGCAGCTCGCCGGCGGCGAGACCGAGGGCATGATCGGACCGCTGGAAGCCTACGCGCAGCGTCCGCGCCTGCTGCTCGGCTACGGCCTGATGGAGGACGCGACGGCGAGGCTCGATCGGGTTCCCGAGCGCCTGAAGGTGCTCGCCGAGCTCAAGGCGGCGACGATGACCAGCTGCGAGTACTGCATCGACATCGGCTCGCAGATCGGACGTCGGGCCGGTCTGAGCGACGAGCAGCTGCTCGCGCTGCCGCGCTATCGCGACAGCGATCTGTTCGGCGAGCTCGAGAAGCTCGTGCTCGACTACGCGGTCGGCATGAGTCGCACGCCGGTCGAGGTTTCTGATGAGCTCTTCGCCGAGCTGCGGGAAAGCTTCGACGACGGCCAGCTGGTCGAGCTGACCAACGTGATCGCCCTGGAGAACATGCGCGGCCGCTTCAACCTCGCGCTGGGATTCGGGTCGGCCGGCTTCAGCGACGGCATGGTCTGCGCGCTCCCCGAGCGCCCGGCAAGCGAGCAGGTCGCAGTCGGCAGCGCCGCGTGAGGGTTTTCGTCGCCGGTGCGACCGGTGTCATCGGACAGCGGCTGCTGCCGCTGCTGATCTCCGAAGGCCACCACGTCACCGGCATGACCCGCTCGGCGCGGCGCGGCGAGGCCCTGCGCGCGCAGGGCGCCGAGCCGGTCGTCGCGGACGCCCTGGACCAGCCGGCGGTGACCGAGGCCGTCCTCCATGCACGCCCGGACGCCGTCATCCATCAGCTCACCTCGCTGCCCCGCCGCATCGACCCGCGCAAGATCGAGCGGGACTTCCAGACCAACGATCAGTTGCGCAGCGAGGGCACGCGCATCCTCGTGGAGGCCGCCCGGCGCGCCGGCGCCGGGCGGATCGTCGCCCAGAGCATCGCCTTCATGTACGAGCCGGGGCCGCCCGGCACCATCCACGACGAGCAGGATCCACTGGTGCGCGAGCCACCGGCTGCGTTCGCGCGCACGGCCGGCGCTGTCAAGACGCTCGAGCGGACCGTCCTGCAGGCCGGCGGCATGGTGCTGCGCTACGGCTACTTCTATGGCCCCGGCAGCGCCATCTCCCACGAGGGCTCGTTCGCCGAGGACCTGCGGCGCCGCCGGATGCCCGTCGTCGGGCGGGGCGGCGGGGTGTGGTCATTCGTCCACGTCGACGACGCTGCCGCGGCGACTGTCGCCACGCTGACCGCGAAGCCGGGGTTGGCGTCCCGGTCGGGCGGCGTCTACAACATCGTCGACGACGACCCCGCCCCGGTGGCCGAGTGGCTGCCGGCGCTCGCCAAGGCCGTCGGGGCGCCGAAGCCGATGCGTGTGCCGGCCTTCGTGGCGCGGCTCGCAGCCGGCGAGTACGGGGCGTCGACGATGACGCGCTCGCAGGGCGCCTCAAACGCGCAGGCCCGAGACGAGCTGGGTTGGGCGCCCGCGCATCCCAGCTGGCGCGAGGGCTTCCGCACGGCTCTCGGCTGACTCAGCCCGTCCCCATCATCTCGGCCGCCCGCTTGGACATCTCCTCCGGCGGCACGTCCTCGACATGCGTGGCGAGGCTCCAGTGGTGTCCGAACGGGTCTTCGAGCTGGCCGGCCCGGTCGCCGTAGAAGCGATCTTCGAGCGGCTGCAGCGCCGTGGCGCCTGCCTGCAGGGCGCGCTCGAACGTGTCGTCGACGTCGTCGACGTAGACGTGGATCGTGACCGGGCTGCCGCCGACGCTGCGAGGGCCGAGCGCGCCCATCTCCGGGTTCTCGTCGGCGAGCATGATCACCGAGTCGCCGAACTGCAGCTCGGCGTGCCCGAGCCTACCGTCGGGCCCGGGCATGCGCATGCGCTCGCTCGCGCCCAGAACCTGGGTGTAGAAGTCGATCGCCTCGGATCCGCCGTCAACGATCAGGTAGGGCATCACCCGTGGGTAGCCCTCGGGTACTGGATCGGTCATCGCCTGGGCCTCCTGTCCGACGTTCACGGCGCCGGCGGCGCCGGCGCCCTCTCAAGTTACCGCCGCGCGCGCCTACTTGCGCACGACGAGCAGCACGCCGGCGACCAGCAGCACGAGACCGGCTATGCGCTGCACGCTGATCGACTGGCGCGCTACGCCGAACAGCCCGAAGCGGTCGATCACCACGGAGATCGCCAGCTGGCCCGAGATGGCGACGGCGGTGAGCCCACTCGCGCCGAGCGTGCGCACCGCGACGAGCGCGACGGTCACGTAGACGGCGCCGAGCAGGCCGCCGATCAGCGCCCACCAGGGCGCGCGCCCGACATGTGCGAGGTCCCCGAGTCCGCCACGCACGAACGACGCGATCAGGACCAGCACCACGGTGCCGACGATGAACGAGAAGGTCGCGGCCTGAACGCTGCCGACGACGCGTCCGAGACGCGAGTTGATCGGCGCCTGCATTCCCACGAGGCAGCCGGCGCCGACGCCGAGCAGCACCGCGAGGCCGCGGCTCACCCCCCTTCCCCCATCCGCGAGCTCACTTCGCCTCCAGCCAGTTCGCGCCCACTCCCACGTCGACCGCCAACGGAGGCTCGTGATCCCAGACGCCGCACATCTCCCGCTCGATCAGCTCGCGCGCACGGGCCATCTCGTCGGGCGGTCCTTCGAACAACAGCTCGTCGTGGATCGTGAGCAGCAGGCGCGTCGCCAGATCAGACCGCGCGAGCGCGTCGTGACAGCGCACCATCGCCAGCTTGATGACGTCTGCCGCAGTGCCCTGGATCACCGTGTTGACCGCCAGCCGCTCGCCCAGCGTGCGCACCTGATAGTTGCGTGCGCGCAGCTCCGGTATCTGCCGGCGCCGTCCCCAGAGCGTCTTGACGAACCCGTCCTCCTTGGCCTGCTCGATCGTCGCGGCCATGAACTCGGCCACGCGCGGAAAGCGCTCGAGGTAGGCGTCGATGAACTCCTTGGCCTCCTCGCGGGGGATGTTCAGACGATCGGCCAGGCCATAGTCGGACAGCCCGTAGACGATGCCGTAGTTGATCATCTTCGCCTTCGAGCGCATCCCCGGGTCGATGTCCGCCGCCTCCACGCCGAAGACTCGCGACGCCGTCGCGGTGTGAACATCCTCGCCGCGACTGAAGATGTCCATCAGCGCCGGCTCGCCGGCGGCGTGGGCGAGCACGCGCAGCTCGATCTGCGAGTAGTCGGCCGACAGCAGCGCGGCGCCTGACTCGGCCTCGAAGCAGCCGCGGATCTCGCGTCCGAGCGGCGTGCGGATCGGGACGTTCTGCATGTTCGGGTTGGTGCTCGAGAGACGCCCGGTCGTGGCGACGGCCTGGAGGAAGGTCGTGTGGATTCGCGACCGCTCGTCGACGACCTCCGGCAGGACGTCGAGGTAGGTCTTGATCAGCGTCGAGAGCTCGCGCCAGCGCTCGATCTTGGGGATGATCTCGTGCTCGGAGCGGATGGCCTGAAGGACGCGCGCGTCGGTTGAGAAGCCGGTCTTGCCGCGGCGCTTGCGCGACAGGCTCAGCTTGCCGAACAGGATCTCGCCGAGCTGCTGGGGAGAGGCGATCAGGAACTCCTCGCCCGCCAGCGCATAGATGTCGCGTTCGAGCTGCGCGATCTCCTCGCTGACGCGGCCGGTGATCTCGGCGAGGCACTCCAGGTTGAGCCTCACGCCGAGCCGCTCCATGTCGCGCAGGACGGCGACCAGCGGCAGCTCGATGTCGCCCATCACCTGCTCGAGCCCCCGCTCGGCGATCTGCTCGCGCTGCCAGTCGCCGAGCGCGCCGACGAGCACAGCATCCGCCGCGACCGGATCCTCGATGTCGCTCGCCAGGCCGCGCTCCTCGCAGAGCTCGGCGAACGGGTAGCCGCGCCTCGCCGGCTCCAGGAGGTAGGCGCCCAGCAGCGTGTCGTGCGACAGGCCGGGTGGGACGAGGTCGAGCGCTTTCGCGTCGTGGACGACGACCGCGCGCTCAGCGCACGCCTCGACGACCTCGCGCGGTGAGGAGCAGTCCCCGACGAGCACCTCTCCGCCGACCGCCACGGCGAAGCGCCAGGGCGATCCCTCGGCGAACAGAGCGCCGTCGGGCGCCTCGTTGGCTCGCACCGCCACGCACAGCTCGGCGTCTGCCGCCGCCATGGTCGCGCCGCCGAGGCGCGGGATGTCCGCCGGTGTGCCCGTGCGGACGCGTGCCGTGAGCGCCACCTGGGCAGCGGGCCTCGGGGCCGCTGTCTCTGGGTCGCCGAGCGCCTCTTCAAGGCGGCGAAGCGGGTCGCGCAGCTCATAGCGGCGGAACATCTCGCGCACGCTCGAGCGGTCCGGCTCGCGCACCGCCTCGGCGGCCACGTCGAAGTCGAGATCCACGTCGCGCTGCACGGTCGCCAGCTGCTTGGAGACGCGCGCGTCCTCGGCGTGCTCGAGCAGGTTCTGTTTGCGCTTGGGCCCGCTGATCTCGTCGACGCTGGCGAGCACGCCCTCGAGCGAGCCGAAGCTCTGCAGCAGCTCGCTGGCGGTCTTGTCGCCGATTCCGGGGACGCCGGGGATGTTGTCTGACGTGTCGCCCTTGAGGCCGTAGAAGTCAGGGATCTGCTCCGGTGCGATGCCGTAGCGGTCGACGACGGCCTGGCGGTCGTAGATCTTCGTATCGGTGATCCCGCGCGCGGTCGCCATCACCTTGACCAGCCCGCGCTCGTCGATCAGCTGAAAGACGTCGCGGTCGCCGGTGACGATCATCACCGGAACGGGCGGGCTGGCCTGCAGCGCCTGCTCGGCGAGCGAGGCGATGAGATCGTCGGCCTCGTAGCCCTCGACTTTCACGTTGCGGTAGCCGAACGCCTCGACGAGCGGTTCCATCGCCGGCCACTGCTGCTTGAGCAGGTCCGGGCGGGAGCGCCGCTGGGACTTGTACTCGCCATAGAGCTCGGTGCGTCCGGAGGTGCCGGCGTCCCACGCCACGACGGTCGGGCAGACGCCGTACTCGCTCACGATCTTGACGAGCATCGATGCGAAGCCGAAGATCGCGTTGGTGGGCTCGCCGGTCGACGTGGCGATCGACTCTGGAAGCGCGAAGAAGGCGCGGTAGACGAGGCTCGGGCCGTCGATCAAGAACAGCCGCCCGCCGCCCGGCGCACGCTCGCCCGAGCCGGGCTTGGAGTCGGTCGCGGGCGCGGTGTCCTTGCCGCGTTTGGTGTTCGTCGCCATTGCTCGATCACTCTACGAGGACGCGTGGGGCATCGACGGCCCGGGCCGCTCACATCCCGACAAGTGCCGCGCGCCACATACCTCCTAACATCACGTGCCGCCAACGACCGAGGAGTCCTCCCAGTGAGCGCAACGCCGAGCGCGCAGTACCGTCTGACGATCCGCGTCCAGCTGGACGACTCACGCGGCATGCTCCTCGGCGACGTCACGAGCGCGATCGGGGAGGCCGGCGGGATGGTGGGCGCCGTCGACCTGGTCGAGGTGGACGAGAGCCACAGCCTGCGCGACATCGTCGTCGACGCATCCGACAGCGACCACTGGGAGCGCATCATCGCGGCGATCGGCGCCCTCGACGGTGCCGAGGTGATCGACACGACCGACCGCACCTTCCTGCTCCACGTCGGCGGCAAGATAGAACAGCACAACAAGCACTCGCTGAAGACGCGCGACGATCTCTCGATGGTCTACACCCCGGGGGTCGCACGGGTCAGCCTCGCGATCGCCGACGACGCCGACAAGGCGTTTCAGTACACGATCAAGCGCAACACGGTTGCGGTGGTATCCGACGGCACGGCCGTGCTAGGGCTCGGCGACATCGGCCCGCGCGCCGCGATGCCGGTGATGGAGGGAAAGTGCTGCCTGTTCAAGGAGTTCGCAGGCGTCGACGCGTTTCCCATCTGCCTCGACACGACCGATCCCCGGGAGATAGTGCGCACCGTCAAGCTGATCGCTCCGGCATTCGGGGGGATCAACCTCGAGGACATCTCGGCCCCGCGCTGCTTTGAGATAGAGGAGCAGCTCAAGGAGGAGCTCGACATTCCCGTGTTCCACGACGACCAGCACGGGACGGCGGTCGTCGTCCTCGCCGCGCTGCTCAACGCCGTGAAGCTGACCGGACGCCGCCTGGAGGATCTAAAGGTCCTCGTGATCGGTCTCGGCGCGGCTGGGATCGCAGTCACCAGGATCCTCCTGGAGGCCGGCGTGCGGGACATCATCGGCGCCGACTCGAGCGGCGCCCTGCATGTCGAGCGCGAGGACTACCTCGACGGGTCGATGAACAGCGTCAAGCGATGGTTCGCCGAGGTCACCAACCCGGAGCGCCGCTCGGGCGCGCCGGCCGACGTGATCGACGGCGCCGACCTGCTGATCGGTGTCTCCGGTGCACGCGCGCTCCCGGCCGAGGCGCTCGCTCGCATGAACGCCGATGCGATGGTGTTCGCGATGGCGAACCCGAATCCCGAGGTCAACCCCGAGGAGGCGGCGCCATACGTCCGGATCATGGCGACCGGGCGCTCGGACTACCCGAACCAGATCAACAACGTCCTCTGCTTCCCCGGGATCTTCCGGGGCGCGCTGGACGTGCGCGCACCTCGCATCACGGAGGAGATGAAGATGGCGGCGGCTCGTGCCATCGCCGAGATCGTCGACGAGAGCGAGCTGCGCGAGGACTACGTCATCCCGTCGGTCTTCAACCGTGACGTCGCCCCGGCCGTCGCCGCCGCGGTGGCCGAGCAGGCCCGCCTGGCGGGGATGGCGCTGGCGGGCCATGAAATCGGGTTCGCGGCCGGCGACACGATCGGCGGCGGCCCGACGGGGGCTCCCGTCGGCGACAGACGGGTGTGAGCGTACGACGCATGTGAGAGGGTGATAGGCGTGGCGCCGCGCGTGACCCTGACGGGGGCAACCGGGTTGATCGGCCGGACTCTCCATGCGGCGCTCCGCGATCGAGGCGCCGAGGTGGCCGTCCTTACCCGCGACCCCGACCGGGCCCGCGCCACGCTCGGCGAGGTCGAGGCCGTCGCATGGCGGCTGATGGACGAGCCGGCGCCCGCCGACGCTCTCGTCGGGCGCGATGCTGTGTTTCACCTCGCCGGCGAGCCGGTCGCCCAGCGGTGGACCGCGAAGGCAAGGCAGGCGATCCGCGAGAGCCGCGTGACGGGAACGCGCAACCTGCTCGCCGGGCTGCGCACGGCGGGCGAGCCGGACGCCGGCCGCCGGCCCCCCACGCTCGTGAGCTCGTCGGCGATCGGCTACTACGGCGCGCACGGCGAAGAGCCGCTTGACGAGGATGCGCCGGCCGGCTCCGACTTCCTCGCACGGGTATGCAGAGAATGGGAGGCGGAGGCCAGGCGGGCATCCGCGCTGGGGATGCGCGTCGTGCAGGTCCGCACCGGCGTCGTGCTCGATCGCGGCGGTGGAGCGCTCGCACAGATGCTCCCCGCGTTCCGGCTGGGGATCGGAGGACCGCTCGCCGGGGGCCGGCAGTACGTCTCCTGGATCCACGTCGACGACCTCGTGGCGATCATGGTCACGGCACTCGAGGACGAGCGCTGGAGCGGACCGATCAACGCGACGGCGCCCGAACCGGTCACCAACCGAGACTTCTCGCGCGCGCTCGGCGCCGCGCTGGGACGACCCGCGCGGCTGCCCGTCCCCGGCCTCGCGCTGCGGCTGCTGTACGGCGAGATGGCCGAGATCGTGACCAGCGGCGCCCGCGTCGTGCCCGCCAAGCCGCTCGTGCTCGGCTACGAGTTTCGCCACCCGCGTGTGGACGAGGCGTTGCGCTCGGCGCTCGCCGGCGGCTAGCGACTGTCGGCCGCGGTCGCGCGCTCAGGCCGGAATCGCCGGGGGCTTCGCCTGCTGGCCCTGACGGAGGCGACGGTTGTCCGTCTCGATGATGATGCGGCAGGGACGCCTGCTGAGCAGGTAGGCGGCGGTGGGGCCGATCCGCTGCTCACCGGCGGGCGCATGGATCGTCGACCAGTAGATCACGTCCGAGCCGACACGTTCGGCTTCCTGAACGAGCGCCGCCCCGGCGCTGCGCGTGCGGATCAGGCCGGTGTGGATCTTGATGCCGCGCCGCTTCGCCTTGATCCGCGCGACCTCGAGCACCGAGCGCCCGTGCGCCTCCTCCTCCTCCAGGCCGGCCTCCAGCGAGAGCTGGCTGGGCACGGGCAGCACGTAGACCGCGTAGACGACGCCCTCGGCGCCGATCAGCTTGGCGGCGCTGCTCA
>JAOPZB010000169.1 GCA_025964355.1 Solirubrobacterales bacterium
TTGCGATCAGACTGCTCGCCGACGACGCCACGGCGGCACGCGCGTTTGGCGACCGTGTCGCAGCGGAGCCCTCCGCGTGACGGCGCCTGGACCGCCACGGCGCGCGCTTTCGGTGACGGCCGCGCTCGCCGCCGTGCTCGGCGCCCTGCTGGCTTCGCCCGCGCCCGCGCCCGCAGCCGCCAGAGCGAACGTGGGCTGCAACTCCGGATGGCCGGTCGTCGCCTACCGTGCCACCGAAGGCGCGACCCAGTCCCAGTCCGCCCCGCGCCTGCCGGTGGCTTGCGCGACCGCCACCGGCTACGCGACGTCCGAGACGACGCTCGCGCTCAGCAACGGCGGCGCGATCTTCTTCTCGCCGGCCAACAGCGAGAACTCGCTGGCGCTGTCCACCGACCATGGCGCGAGCTGGAGCCTCGTCGCGCCGCTCAGCCTGCAGTACACCTCGCTCTGGAACACGGTGGATCCACAGGTCGTGCTCGACCGCCGGACCGGCCGCCTGTTCTGGGCCCACACGACCTATACGCTCGACCTCCGCGCGCCTCTGCCCGACCAGTCCGCTGCCTCCTGGCTCGTCCCCACCGCGGTGGCCAACGCACACGGGTTCCAGGTGTACTCGACGGGCGATGAAGGTCGCAGCTGGACCACGGCCGACTACCGTAACGAGAACACCGCCGACTGGGAGAAGCTGTTCCTCGGCCCCGCGCCACCGGCGAGCACCGGAGCCGCGCAGCCCTCGGGCTATCCGAACGTGATCTACCTCTGCGCCAACGCCCCGCTCGAGGTGATCGGGGTGGGCCGCGCGTGCTACAAGTCGCTCGACGGCGGCGCGACCTTCTCGCTCACCGGCTACGTCCAACCGTCGCCGAGCGCTCCCGCAGGCTGTCCGGCACTGGCCCAGAACACCGGCGTGGTGGGCAGCGATGGGACGCTCTACATCCCCCAGAGCTGTGCCGGTGGGACCTACCTCGCGACCAGCGCGAACGAGGGCGCGAGCTACACCTGGCAGCAGGTCACCGGCGCTCCGCCGGCAAGCAGTCTCGGGGCCACGGTGCAGCTGGCGCTGGACCAGGGCGGCGACCTCTACGTCCTCTGGACGGCGGCCGACGCCCTCAGGCTGGCGATCTCCGCCGACGGCGGTCACAGCTGGCGCGCGCCGCTGACGGTCTCAGCGCCGGGACTTCACAACATCACGCTGCCGGCACTCGCCGCAGGCCCGACCGGCGCGATCGGGATCTCCTACTACGCCAGCTCGGACCCGTCTGTGAAGAGCCTGAGCGCCTACATCTCCCAAACCGACGACGCGCTCGCGCCAAATCCCCTGTTCTACGCCGGGGCGATCAACAACCCGACGCAGCCGATCTTCGAGAACTACGGCGACGAATACACACCCCGCGCCGACTTCGTCGGCGCCACCTACGACGCCGCCGGAGGATTCTGGGGCGGCCTCGTCAAGCAGCTCGGTCCTCCCGAAGCCGGCAACCGGATTCCCACGACCGGCTACGTGGGGCACCTCGCCGGCGTGCCGTAAGCCGCACGGGCGCCGACTGCTTCGTCGCACCGGAAATCTCCGGGAAGGTTCTACTACGACTTGTCGTCCTATAGGCCGTAGTAGTAAACATCTTCCAACAGACCGGAGTGACTCATGACCAAGCGAATCGCCCTCCTCGCGGGGGCCGCGGTGCTCATCGTGAGCCTTGCGATGACGGCCATCGCCAGCGCTCGCCCCTCCAGGCACCGTCCCGGCGCCGCCAAGGCACAGACCGCCACCGCCCAGCCGGACCAGGTGATCCAGTGGAACCAGGAGCTGCAGAAGGTGCTCGTGGCGCCGAACGCCCAACCGTCCTCCATTCACCCAACCCGCACGATGGCCATCACCCAGATCGCCGTCTATGACGCGGTCAACGGGATCGTGGGCGGCGGCGAGCCGTTTCTCGTCGATCTCAACGGGCCGCGCAGCGCATCGGCGGAGGCCGCCGCCGCTGCCGCCGCGCGCACCGCGCTGGACGCGTTGCTCCCAAGCCAGCAGCCGGCGATCGATTCGTTCTTTGAAAGCTCGCTGCCTCAGATCGGCTCAGGGGAGCACGTCGTCCGGGGCGTCCGGTTCGGCGAACAGGTGGCAAACGCGGTGCTCGCCTCGCGCGCAAACGACGGCGCCAACGCGACCCCGCCGGTCTTTGCGCCCGGAAGCGGCCCCGGCGAATATCAGCTGACCCCACCCGCCTTCGCGCCGGCCGGGTTCACCCAGACCCAGCATGTCATGCCGTTCGTCCTACAGAGCGCCGGGCAGTTCCGCCCGCCGGCGCCACCTTCGCTCACCAGTGCCCGGTACGCGGCGGACTTCGGCGAAGTCCACTCGCTTGGCGAGCTCAACAGCACGACCCGGACGGCGGACGAGACCGCGATCGGCAAATTCTGGGGCGCGGCGCCCGTCTGGGTCGTGTGGAACCAGATAGCCGACCAGGCGGGCGTTGGCTTCGCCAACAGCCTCGAGCAGAACGCTCGTCTGTTCGCAGCGCTCGACACGACTCTCGCCGACAGCGCGATCGGCCTGTACGACGCCAAGTACGCCTACCACCGCTGGCGTCCGATCACGGCGATCACCGCAAGCGACCAGGGCAACGCGAACACGACCGCCGATCCCGGCTGGCTACCGCTGGCCAACACCGCGAATGACCCGAGCTACCCAGGGGCGCATGCGGAGTTCAGTCAGGCGGCGGCGACGGTGCTCGGAGACTTCTTCGGCACCGACACGTTCTCGTTCTCGCTCACCAACGCCGGCGTCGGGATCACACGCACGTTCGACAGCTTCTCCGGAGCCTCTCAGGAGGCCTCCGCGAGTCGCATCTTCGCCGGCCAGCACTTTCGCTATGACGAGAATGCCGGGCAGGCGCTCGGCGGCCAGGTGGCCGACCTGGTGGTTGACAACGCGTTCGGTCAAGAAGGCAATCGCGGCCGCGACCAACACGACCGCCGGGATGCCCACGGCGGTCGCTGAGCCCGTCACGGGCTAAGCCGCGCTCCGAACGACGGCCTGTCCGAGGGTGACCTCGGGCAGGCCGTTGCCGTCGAGCAGAAGACCGGTCATGCGTCGAGCCGGTGGCCTGGCTCGGCGCGCGACGGCCTGCTTGTCAGGGCCTTCTCACGGACGATCGAAGCCGAGGGGACTCGTGTCCGTGGCGAGGTAGGAGTAGGACCCCGGATTACGTTCGTGGACGAGTCCGGTGCAGCCCTTGCGCAGGTTCTCGCAGTCGAACGGTTCCCCGTTGGCTCGGTGGATATCCAATCGCGAGTAGTAGTAGAACGAGAATGCGTTGCCGTCGTTGTGGCGGTCCACGGCGGCCTCTATCGGGTCTTCTCGCCAGCGGTTGGTGAGCACACGTTTATCGGCGGCCTTTTCGCCCTTGACGTACTTGTCAAACCAGGCGGACGTGTACCAGGCGATCTCGTCCGCGCCTCTCAGCGAGGCGCCGAACGCCTGGTTGGGGATGAAGCTGAAGTCCAGGTGCGAGCCGCCGCGGATGATGATCTCGCCGGTGTCGACCCCGCCTTCGCTGTAGGCGTGCGACTCGGTCGACTTGGCCTGCGGGTTCGGCAGCGAGGTGTTCGGCGTCGGAGGCAGGAAGTAGTCGGCCGACATGCCGAGCCCGGGCTTGGTGACCGGCGGAACCGTGCGGTCGGCCGGTGTGCTCGGGCACGGCTTCTCGGCAGGACCGCCCCCGCTCGCCCCTGTTTTTTCATTCGGGTTTGGTGCGGCCAGGTTGTCCCAGGCCACGACTGCTTTCACGCGCGGATCCCACTGGGCTATGTAGGACACGCCGGCCGCTCCGTAGGAGTGTCCGGCCAGCCCGATCTGGCTGCTCTTCAGTTCGTGCCAGAAGGGGTTGTAGGCGGCATCCAGGCCCTTCTGGACGCGTTCGTTCTGCTTGGCCGCGTGCACCGTCCCCGTTTCACAGCTGGGAACCGGGACGTACGGGTGCTTGGGATTGGAGAGGAAGAAGTTGATCGCATCCTCGGTGCCGTCGAAGAACGGCCGGCCATCGGACTGGGCCGGGAAGCCCTCCTGTTCGTCGGGCGCCTGGCCGAAGGTGTCGCTCTGGCCCTGGCCCTGCGGATCGAAGGTCATGACGAGGTAGCCGTCCTTGGCGAGCGCCTGCGCGGCGTACCAGTACATCTGCTCGTCGGCCTGGACGGAGCCGTTGGTGATGACGACCCCCGGTAGTTTGGCGTTCGGATTGGTCACCGGGTTGACCGCGCTCCAGATGCGTGCGGAGATCGTCGCGCCGTTGCGGGCGGTGAAGAGCACCTTGCGCACGCGTCCGTAGCCGTTTGCTTCCCAGTTGTACAGCCGGACGTCGCCGGCGCAGCCGTTTTCGCCCTCGTAGCAGAGGTCGCCGGAGAAGTTCCGTTCGGGATCGTTCACCTGCTCGGTCGTGGCTTCTTCGCGGTTCTTCGCGCCCTGCAGCGCGAGCTCGGCCTGGTATTCAGGCGTGTCGTAGATCGTCTGGCGCTGCTGGGTGATCGCGAAGTTTTCGGCCTCGAGCACGGGTTCGAACGTCGTCGGCGGTTCTTCGTGTTCGGTCGCCAGGGAGGCGGCCGGCAGCGCCAGCAGCCCGGTCAACGCCCCGATGATCGCGGCGACCCAAGCCGTCCGTGCTCTCATACGCATAATCGACCTCTCCCTGTTCGGTTCCCTGACTGACGTCGCTGAGGGAACTCTCCACTGCTCCCGGACGGCCCCGGCATGGGCCGACGGCACATGCGGCGCTAACGTATCAAAACAAAATGGCCGGATGTTCCGAAAACTGACTATTGTTCGATGTAATGACGGATACCCAGCTCACACAGCCACGCCGCGGCCGCCGCGCGGCCGCCACGCGCGACGACGTCTTGAACGCGGCGACCTACCGCTACCTGCGCGGAAGACGCGTCGACGTCCAGGCGATCGCGGCCGACCTGGGCCTCGGTCGCACGACGATCTACCGCTGGTTCGGATCGCGCGACGATCTCATCGGCGAGGTGATCGTGCGGGCGGCCGCTCCTCTGCTCGCCGACGCGCGCGCGGGTGCGAGCGGAGCCGGCGGCCAGGCGCTCCTGGACACGTTCGACCGCTTCAACCGAAGCCTCGCCGCAGCTCCGGCGCTGCGCCAGTTCGTCGAGAGTGAGCGCGAGGCGGCTCTGCGCGTCATCACGTCCGGCGCGGGGAACGTGCAGCCGCGGATGGTGGCGATGATCGCGGAGCTGATCGCGGCGGAGGTCAGCGCCGGCGACTACCGGCCGCCCGTCGAGATCTCCACCCTCGGCTACGCGATCGTGCGCCTCGCCGAGGCGTTCCTGTTCAACGATGCTGTTGCCGGAATGCGCGGCGACGTCGACAGGCTGCGAGACGTCGAGGCCGCCATCCTCGGCGTGGGCAGCGGCCCGGTGGGGCCGACCTAGCAGTCCAGACGGCCCTGTCGATCTCTACGTGCCGAGTGCGCCGACTCAGGTCGTCCGGACTATCAGCACCGAGCACGGGGCGTGGTGCGAGACCCGGTTGGGGACCGAGCCGAGCATGAATCGCTTGGCTCCGGTCATGCCCTTGTTGCCCACGATCACCAGGTCGGCGCTGCGCTCCTCGGCGACGTCGAGGATCGCGTCGGACGGGTCCCCCTGGCGGGCATGGACGTTGACCTCGACGTTCGCCTCGCGCGCGATGTCCGCGGCATCGGAGAGGAGCATCTCGGTCTCCCTGCGCGGACTCACCACCTGCTGCATGTCGGACGGCGCCCTGCGCTTTTCCGCTCGCAGACGCTGCTCGGACACGGGCGCATATGCACTCACGAGCTCCAGAGTCGCACCCACCGCCTTCGCCATGTCGACGGCTTCGCGCACGGCCTGGCTGGCAGTTTTCGAGCCGTCGGTTCCGACCACGATCGAACTGAACATGACCCCCCTCCCGAGATTCACGGCGGACCGGCGCGGCCAGCCGCCGCAGATCATATCCGCGCGCCGCCAATCGGAGCTTCCGCGGCTCAGTGCAGCGTTTCGCCGGGCGCGCTGCGCAGCGACGTCAGCCGGCCCGCGCGGGCGTCCGCGGCCCCTGCCAGCGGCGGCAGGCCAAGCGCCCCCTCGATGGTCGCGAGGACACCGTAGTGGTCGACGGGCCGGCGTTCGCGAGCTCCCGGGCGCACGCCGGCTCCAGCGAGGATGGTTGCCACCCGCCCGCCATGGGCGACGCCGCAGCACCCGCGGTCGGAGACGCCCTCGTCCCAGGTGATCACCAGAAAGCCATGCGGACCCAGCTCGCGCAGCAGCGCAGGCACCGTGCGGGCGAGGAAGCGATCGCCGGCCCTGACCCCGCAGTCGTGACCGTCGTCGCAGAGGTTCGGGGAGATCCACGAATAGGTAGGCAGCTGTCCGGAGCGCAGGTCGGAGGCGAGCTGGCCAAAGCCGACGAGCCTGTGGCAGCGAGCCTGCGAGCCGGCGATGTCCCGGTAGTAGATGAACGGATTGTGCTTCTTCGCGTAGCCGCCGGCGGCGCTGCCTGCAAAGCACGGCGTCGGCACGTCCTCCAGGTATGCCTTCCAGGAGATGCCGCTGCTCTGCAGCTGGTCGACGATGTTGGTCGCCGACACCTGACAGCCGGTGCAATCGGAGGTTATGCCGTGCGTCGAGCCGCTGGTCAGGGCGAGGTAGTTCGGCAGCGACGGGTGCCTGATCGCGAAGCTCTGCGTCGCCAGGGCATAGCGGCGGGCGAGCGCGTTGACGTACGGCGCGGCCGTGCTGCCGATGACTTCTTCGTACTCGGCGTTCTCCATCACGATCACGGCCACATGCGAGTGGTCAGAGCGCGGAAGCTGCGAGGTGCTGCCGACCGCCAGCGGCGGGCCGGAATGTGCCTTACCGCAGCTGACGCCGCCCAGTGCGGCCGCCAGCAGCACGCAGGCAGCTGCCGCGCTCAGGCCACGGCGGCGTGCAAGCCAGGGCCAGGTCACAATGGCCAGTAGCGGTCGAATTGCGCGGCGG
>JAOPZB010000171.1 GCA_025964355.1 Solirubrobacterales bacterium
TGGGTGCTCACGCCCGCGGGCTGGCCGGCTACTGGCGCACGGTCGAGCTGCTCGATGACCCGCGCGGGCGTGAGATCCTCGCAATCGCCGCCGAGGAGTCGCCGGTTGGGCTGCTGTATCTCGGTGACCCCGTGCAGGAGCAGCGCGTGCCCGAGCGCGCAGAGAACGCCGACGTGGTCAGGTTCCTCGACTAGCTGTCGTTCCCGAGGACCTCGTTCATCCCGGCCTCGTGCGCGCACCCGCGCGAGCGACCTAGTTGACGGTCAGCTTCCCTTCCATGCCCGCCTGGCGGTGGCCGGGGACCGAGCAGTAGAACGTGTAGGTGCCGGGCGCCAGTTTGAGCGTGACCTTGCGGCTCCCGGCGACGAAGGTGGCGGTCGCGCCGAGCAGCTTGGCGCCCTTGGCGATCGTAACGTTGTGTGCCAGGGGAGCGTTGTTTTCCAGGCTGATCGTCACGGTGCCGGCCTTGGCGGTGAGCTTCTTCGTGTCATAGCTGAGGAGCCCCTGCGGGCTGGCGACGAGCGCCAGTGAGGTGGTTGCTGCGGGAGGCGCGGCCTTGGTGGTTTTCGGGGTGGCCTTCGGGGTTCCGGTGCTCGCGCGCGGCTGGCTCGAAGTAGGCGTGGAGGTGCCGGTGGAGGTCGAAGTGGACGTCGAGGGCGCGGTCGGCTGGCCGCCAGCTGACGCCGGCGCCGGGCTCGTTGCCGTACGCGCCGTCGCGGCGGAGCCGGACGTGATCACGGCGGTGGAGACGGCCGCGAGGACGAGAACCACCGTCACGGCGATGGTCGCGCGCTCGCCCTGGAGGCTGCCGGGGAAGTTGGCGCGGCGCAGACCGAGGCCGAGGGAGACGATCAGCGCCCAGGCGACGAGCACGCCTCCGGCGATGTAGAACGGGACTTTGCTCTTCTCCGCCGCCAGAATGGGCGCAAGGTGAAGGGCGGCGCTGTGCATCGCTGCGCGAGCCTAGCCGATCGGCCTGGCGGTATGCTCCGCGCCGAGATGGCCGAGGCGCTGCGTACGCCAGAGGGGGCGCTCGAGGGGCTCCCGGACTTCCCGTTTGCGGCGCGCTACCGCGACGTTGACGGTCTGCGGCTGGCCCACATCGACGAGGGGGAGGGGCCGCCGGTCGTGTTCTTGCACGGCGAGCCCACCTGGTCGTTTCTGTGGCGCAAGGTCATACCTCCGGTCCGCGACGCGGGCTTTCGCTGCGTGGCGCCGGATCTGGTCGGCTTCGGCCGCTCGGACAAGCCGCCGGACATCGACTTCTACTCCTACGACTCACACGTCGCGCTCGCGGCCACGCTGCTCGAGGACCTGGACCTGCGCGGGGTGACGATGGTGGTGCACGACTGGGGCGGACCGATCGGCCTGAGGCTCGCCGTCGAGCAGCCCGACCGGGTGGACCGCCTGGTGATCATGGACACGGGCCTGTTCACCGGCCGCCAGAGGATGACCGATGCCTGGCTGGCGTTCCACGATTTCGTCGCCCGCACCGAGGACCTTCCGGTGGGCTTTCTCGTGCGCGGCGCCTGCAAGACGGACCCGGGCGACGAGGTGATCGCGGCATACGACGCGCCGTTCCCGAGCCCGGCGTCAAAGGCGGGCGCGCGCGCCTTTCCTCTGATCCTTCCCCAGTCGCCCGACGCTCCCGGCGCGGCCGCCGGCCAGCGCGTGCTCGAGGCGCTGCGAGACGACCGCCGGCCCACGCTGATGCTGTGGGGCGACTCCGACCCGGTGCTGCCGCTGTCGGTGGCCGAGCGCTTCGCCGAGTCGATCGGCCGCCCACCGCCGCGGCCGATCGAGGACGCGAGCCACTTCCTGCAGGAGGATCAGGGCCGGCTGATCGGCGACCTCATCGCCGACTGGCTGCTCGCCGGCTGAGCGGCCCGGGCGCGCGTCAGTCGCCGGTGTTGAGCGGGATCTGCGGCTGCTCGGCCGCGCCCTCCAGGCCGGGCTCCGAGCGCGAGGCGCGCAGCTCGTAGCCGCGACGGGTGTTGGTGTCTGAGTCGAGCAGCACCCGGTCGGCCTTGATCGCGCGCGCCATGCCCTCTGACAGGCGCCGCGGCAGCACGACGCCGAGCACGTTCGTCCGCTTCGCCGACTTGGGCACCCACACTTCGACGAGCTGGTTCTGCAGGGCGTCGACGATCGCGTCGGCGACTTCGGAGGGCTCGAGGTTGTGCAGGCCGCGCGCCTCGCCGAGGCCGGAGCCGAGCTCGGTGTTGACGATGTAGGGCATGACGTAGCTGAGGTCGATGTGGGCGGCCATCAGGCGCAGCTCGCCGCGCAGTGCCTCGGTGAGCCCGACGACGGCGTGCTTGGTCGCGGAGTAGGTCGCCCCGCCGGGGGTGCCGAACTTCCCGGCCTGCGAGGCGATGTTGACGATGTGTCCGCGGTCGCGCGGGATCATGCGCTCGAGCGCGAGCTTGGTGCCGAGGATCACGCCGTGGATGTTGATGTCGACCATCCGCCGTGCCGTGAGGTCGTCCTCGTCGATGAAGCGCCCGATCTGCATGATGCCGGCGTTGTTGACGAGCACGTCGATGGGGCCGAGCTGCTCCTCCGTGGCGTCGAGGAAGGCGGCGAAGGAGGCGCGGTCTGTCACGTCGAGCGGCAGCGCGACCGTGCTGGCGCCGAGCTCGGAGGCTGTCTGGCGCGCAGCCTCGACGTCCAGGTCGCCGATCGCGACCCTCATTCCCTGACGCAGCAGCGCTTCGGCGGTCGCGCGCCCGATCCCGCGCGCGGCTCCGGTGATGGCCGCGGTCTCTCCGGCGAGGATGCGGGGCTGCTTTGCCATTGGGCTCCTCCTGATGGATGGATTGAGACGATGTACGGCCTGCAAAGCTAGCGCGACGCCGCCGCATACGCGCTCGCGGCACCGGTAGGGTGCCGGTTATGTCGTCCTTCAGATTCGAGGGTCAGCGCATCGCGTACACGGAGTACGGCGGCGGCCCGGCGGCGATGACATCGGCCGGCGTGCGCGGCCGCACGGCCAAGAGCGCGGCGGCGGGCGGGCGGCCGGTGATCCTGCTGCACGGACTGCTGCTCTCACAGGAGATGCATCGGCCGCTGGCCGAAGATCTCGCGGCGCGGGGCAACCGGGCGATCACGGTGGACCTGCTCGGCCACGGCGCCTCGGACCGGCCGCGGGACATGTGGCGCTACTCGATGGCCTTCTATGGCGAACAGGTGGTGGCCCTGATGGACCATCTCGGGATCGAGCAGGCCGTGGTGATGGGCACGTCGCTGGGCGCGAACGCGGCGCTCGAGGTCGCGGCGACCAGCCCGGAGCGGCTGAAGGGCATGGTGATCGAGATGCCGGTTCTCGACAACGGGCTGCTGTCGAGCGCGCTGACGTTCACGCCGCTGCTGGTGGCGCTGACGTTCGGCGAGCCGGCCATGAAGCTGCTCGCGCGTGGCGCCCGCGCGGTTCCCCGCCGGCTGCTCCCGCACTACGGCAACGTCGTGCTCGACCTCGTGCGCCGGGATCCGGGGCCGGGTGGAGCGCTGCTGCAGGGTCTGTTCTTCGGGCGCATCGCTCCGCACCGAAACGAGCGCCGGACGTTCGGGATGCCGACGCTGGTCCTCGGCCACCGGCGTGACCCGGTGCACCCGTTCAGCGACGCGGGGATGCTCGCCGAGGAGATGCCCAAGGCCAGGCTCCTGGAGGCGGACTCGCTGCTCGAGCTTCGCCTTCGCCCCGAGCGGCTGACCGAGGAGATCGCGTCGTTCCTGGACGAGGTCTGGGCTCCGGCGGCCAAACGACGCTCGCGCAAGCCGGCCAAGCGCGCCGCGCCCGCTGCCCGTCGGGCGTCCTCGTCGCGCGCTTAGTGCGCCGCGAACAGTTCGAGTTCGTTGACGCTCACGTGCCCGGGCGCCTGCGGCGTGCCGACGGACGCGGCGGGTGCCCTGCTGATCCAGAGGGTCACGAACCGGAACGCCTTCTTCGGCGAGTGCAACTTCAAGCGGACATGCTTTGACTTCTCGACGAGATTCGGGCTCAGCTTCACCCAGGCCGCGTCGGTGATCGAGGTCGGAGGTGTCGCTCCGTTCGCGCCGTAGACCTGGATCATCATCCCGGGGGTCGAGGTGGTGAGCCCGAGCGCGGAGAGCTTGCGCGCCGTCTTCAGGTCGATCAGGACGCCCTCGGCCATCTTGGGGGCCACGGCGGGGTCGACCTGCGCGGTCCAGGCGGTGGAGGTGTCGCCGTCGATCGTCAGGCTCGGGTCGCCGAACTCGCCGACGGGGTAGGCATAGGGGTTGTAGGTGCTGGCCGCGTTGGTGTCGAGCAGCATCGCTTCGGCGTTGGTTTCGCCCTGTGCGGGGGAGCCTCCGCTGGAGGAGGGCGTGGTCGTGGTCGTCGTGGGCGCGGCACCGACGGACGGCGGCGTGATGGGGATGTGCAGCGGTTTGGGCGTCACCGCTTTGAGCGGGATCTTGGGGACTTTGAAGGTCCCGGGCAGGACCGGTTTGACCGTCGTCGGAGTCCCGAGTCCGGGTGTCGCCGGAGCGGTGGCGCCCGGCGCCGGGGCTGCTGGCGCGGCGGCCGCGGCTACGGTCGTCGTCAGCACGTGTGACCGTCCCTTGCCTTTGCTGAGCGCCGCATAGGCGGCAGCGGCGGCGCCGAGCGCCAGAACGGCGGTCGCGGCCAGGATGGTCGCGCCGGAGCGCCAGCCCCCAGCGCGCGTCACCAGGCTGCCGGGCGAGCCGGCCCCGCAGTTCAGGCACCAGTCCTGCGCTGGATCCATCGCCGAGCCGCAGTTGCCGCAGGGCCGCTGTGCAGGCGCCGTTGCCGAGGCGGCAGGCTCCTGGGGCGCCTCTGCGCCGCTGCCGGGCGGATCGGCTGTGGACGGCGCCGACGCTTTATCGGCGAGCAAAGTGGCCACGACGCGGGATTCTAGCTGGGGCGCCAGCGCTGCGTGGCGGGTGCGCCGATCAGCTGGGCACGGGCGGCCCGCCGGGGACGATGTCGCGACCGGTGGGCGAGAGCGCCTCGTCGAGCTCCAGCTGCCAGTAGTAGCGCGTGAACGTCATGCCCGCGCGGAACTCCCCGACGTGCGGGGCGATCTCCTCGCCGGCGGCCAGGCGCACGATCAGCTCGGGATATGTGCGCCCCGGAAGGGCCGCGTAGACGGGCGCCGGGAAGGCGCCTCCGAAGCGGGTGTTCACGTCTGTGATGCCCAATCCGATGTCGGGGTCGCGAAACGCCTGGATGGTCGCCGGGCCGCTGATACGCAGGGCTTCCATCGTGCGCCGTCCGAGCTCGACGAGCTCCTCGTCGAAGACGACCTGTCCCTTGATCGACTCCCCGCCGCGCGACTCGAGCATCGTGCGCGGGATCGCGTTCAGGCAGCGCCCGTCGAGGTCGCCGAGACAGTCGATCGAGAGCTCGGGTCCGGCCATCGCACGCTGCACCATCGTCGGCTCGGCGACGTAGTCGACGAAGAAGCGGGCCTGCGCGGAGTCGCGCGCGAGATGGATGGAGCGCGCGCCGGAGCCTTTGCGCGGCTTGACCATCACCGGGTAGGCGAGAGCGTCGAGGTCGGCGTCGGGCAGCACGGTCGGTGGCGAGGGCAGCGAATGGCGCTCGAGCAGGAGGTGCGCGGCGTACTTGTCGTAGGTCTCGCGCGCGACCTCCGACGACGGCACGAGCGCCGGGATTCGTCCGTCCTCGCGGGCGCGCGCCAGGATCTCGATGTCGAGATCGGTCAGCGGCAGCACGGCGCCGACGCCATGCTCCTCGCACAGCCGCTCCAGCGCGGGGACGTAGTCGGGGTCATCGATCAGCGGAACGGCGGCGCGTGCGTGGGCGGCGTACTGCGCGGGAGCCAGCGGCGAGGGGTCGGCGACGATCGTCTTCGTGAGGCGCGCGAAGCAGGAGACGATGTCGTAGCGCTTTCCGGCCCCGGTCAGCAGGATGGCCGGCGCGCTCACAGCTCTCCCTCCCAGCCGCCGGCCTGCCCCTTGTAGAGGCCCGAGCCGCCGAGCACCATCGCGACCGTCCGAAGGGCGATCTTCAGGTCCAGGCCGAGCGAGCGGTGCTCGATGTAGTAGAGGTCGAGCTCGATGCGCTCGGCCCAGGGCAGCGAGGCGCGGCCGTTCACCTGAGCCCAGCCGGTGATGCCGGGCTTGACGGCCAGGCGCCCGCGCTGTCGCTCGGTGTACTGCTCGACCTGCACCGGCAACGTCGGGCGCGGGCCGATGAGCGACATCTCGCCGCGCAGCACGTTGACCAGGTTGGGCAGCTCGTCGAGCGAGGTGCGTCGCAAGAACGCGCCGACACGCGTGACGCGCGGATCGTCGGCGTCGATGGCCAGGCCCGCGCCGATGTGCTCGGCGCCGTCGACCATCGTGCGCAGCTTGAGCACGTCGAAGTGGCGCCCGCCGAGCCCGGCTCGGCGCTGGCTGTAGAGCACCCGGCCGCGACTCTCCAGACGGATGGCGAGCATCGCCACGGCAACCAGGGGCGCGGCGAGCAGAAGCGCGACGGCGGAGACGACGATGTCGATGGCGCGGCGGATCACCGGGCGGACAATAGGACTCGCGTCCGTCAGCGCGTTCCCTCGGCGGCATCCCATGAGGGGGGCGTGCCATGCCTCAGCCAGTCCCAGAGGCCGGCGGCCGAGGAGGCGGTGGTGAGCACGTAGTAGCGGGCTATGAGCAGCGGGCGGGCGCGCAGCACGCCCGCCAGCGCGGCCGCGAGCAGCAGCGCGACCTGCAGCGCGAGCGTGATCGAGTAGAGCGGCCCGGCATCGATGCCGACGAGGGCGACGTTGGCGCCGAGGGCGAACAGGTGCAGCACTGGCGTGATGTAGCGCAGCAGGCGGTGGGAGAAGATCATCAGCGCGTAGCCCGGCCGGTAGCCGCGCGGCGAGAGAATCCCGCCGTGGAGGAGGATCGGCCAGGTGTGGCTCATCATGCGCCGCTTGCGCGCGAACTCCCCGCCGAGCGAGGGGACCATCTTCTCGCTCGCGCGCGCATCGGGCACGTAGACGGCGCGCAGGCCGCGCTTGACCATGTTGAAGGGGAGCGAGAGGTCGTGGCCCATGATCGGGTCGACGAAGATGTAGGCGTCGCGCGTGGTGGCATAGATCGCGCCGTTGCCGGCCGTGATCGAGCCCAGGCGCGACTCGAGCGCGCGCAGCGCAAGCTCGTAACGCCAGTAGACCCCCTCCTGGTTTCCGGCACCGTCGTCGCCGACGAAGCGGACCTGCCCGCAGGCGTAGCCGACGAGCGGGTCGTCGAAGGCGCCGACGAGCGCCCTCGCCGCGGCGGCCTCCCAGAGCGCGTTGGCGTCGGAGAAGGCCACGATCTCTCCGCGGGCCCGGCCGACGGCGGCGTCCTGGGCCCGGATCTTGCCTCCGCGGGGAAGCTCGAGGACGAGATCGGCGCCGGCCTCGCCGGCCCGCACAGCCGTCTCGTCGCCGCAGCCGTCGCACGCGACGATCACCTCGAGGCGCTCCCGCGGGTAGTCGAGCGCGAGCGCGTTCTCGACCTTTGCGGCGATGACCGACTGCTCGTCGTGCGCCGCGACGATCAGCGACAGGAAGGGCAAGGAAGACGATTGATCGGCTCCGCCCCTATCGGGGCTGCGCAGCGGGCGTGCGCGGCGTGCACCCGCTGCGGACGGCAGTGCTCGGGCGAGGGCGGCCAGCGCGAGGCCGTAGCCGAGCTGCGTCCACAGGATCAGCCCCAGGGACAGCCAGAAGAGAACTTCGAGGGCGAGCACGGGAGAGCCATTCTGGCGGAGAAGGCGACCCACGCGGCGTCGGCGCTCGCGGAGAGGCGACCCGGGGGTGGGGCGACGCCGGCGGAGGCGCGTCGGCCGACGGCGCTGCTCGTTTAGACTCGGGCACCAGTGAGCTACACGATCCGAAACCTGCGGGACACGGAGGACAGCGCTCAGAAGTTCGGCCTGGGCGAGCTGGGCGAGGCGCACTTCCCCCGCGAGGAGCTCGACGCCGAGTCGATCGGCCTCGCCTACCAGATCCTGAGGCCGGGAAAGCGCCAGGCGTTCGGGCACCGTCACGAGAACGCCGAGGAGATCTACGTCGTCATGTCGGGGTCGGGTCGCATTCGCCTCGACGATGAGGTCGTGGACATCGGCGAGCTCGACGCGATCCGCGTCGCGCCCGAGATCACGCGGGCCTTCGAGGCCGGCTCGGAGGGGCTCGTCGTGCTCGCGTTCGGCCCCCGCCACGAGGGCGACGGCGAGATCCAGCAGGACTTCTGGAGCGACTGACCGGGCGCCGCACGCGGGCGTCAGCCGCCGCCGGCGAGCGCGTACAGCTCGAGCGTGCGCCGGGCGATCGCATCCCAAGCGTAGGTCGTGGCGGCCGCCTCGCGGGCGCGCCGCGCCATGGTCTCCAGTGACTCGCGGTCTGAAAGCATTTCCCGCATGGCAGACGCCAGCGCCGGGGCATCGCCCTCCGGGAACGTGCGGGCGGAGCCCGTGGCAGCGAGCTCGGGAAAGCCGCCGACGTCGCTGAGCAGGAGCGGAAGGCCGGCTCCGATGGCCGTGAACGCCACGCCCGACTGGTCGATCTCGCGGTATGGCAGCACGACGAGGCTGGCCCTGCGCATCAGCGTGCGGATCTCGCCGCCCACCACGAACCGCGGCAGCCAGCGCACCCGCGGCGGCGCGGCGGCGCGCAGCGCACGGAGGTCCATGCGCGGCATGCCTGCGATCCACAGCTCGGCGCCATCGACCTCGCGCCACGCCTCGAGCAGCACGTCGAGCCCCTTGTAGGGGCGAAGCAGGCCAAAGAACAGGACGACGGGGCCCTCGACGCCGGCGAGCTCGGGCGGCAGCGGCTGCTCGGGCTCGCCCTCCCAGGGCGTCAGCACGCCGTGGGGGACGACGTGCACGCGCGCCTCGTCGACACCGAGCTCGGCGGTCAGCCTGCGACGTCCGTGCTCGGAGTGGACGATCAGCAGGTCGAAGCGGTCGTAGAGGCGCCTCTGGGCGCCACGCTGTCCGGGCCGGGGCTCACGCGGGAGGATGTCGTGGGCGGTCAGGACGAGTGGACGCCGCCCTCGCGTGGCATGGCGGGGGGACGGGCTGCGTGGCAGCAGCCACCCGTCGAGATGCTGCACGGCCAGCCACTGGAAGTGCACGACGTCGGCCTCCCGCGCGACGTGGCGATAGCGGAGCATGTCGGGGACGTGCTCGGCGAGCTTCGCCGCCCGGCGCGCTCGCGCGCCGCGGAGGCGGGCGGCGGCGCGGTAGAAGAACTCGCGCCGCCGATAGCCCTCCGGCGAAGCGGCGGGCGCGTAGGGGAAGCGGCTCGTGAACAGCTCCACGTCTGCTCCCTCGGCGGCGAGCGCACGGCAGAGGGCATGATCGTAGGGCGGCGTGTAGGCGGAGGGATCGACGACATGAACGCGCACAGCAACGGACAATAGGCGCGGGTGGGGCGACAATGCCGGGATGGCGCCTCCCGATCGCACCGCCGGCACACCCCCGCGGGCGGGGGTGATCGAGGTCACGTACTGCGTGGTCAACACATCGCAGCGCGAGCTGCTCATCCGCGGTCTGGACGCGATCGCGCGCGAGCGCGAGACGCTGCCCTTTCAATCAGAGGTGCTTGTCCTCGACAACGGCTCGCGCGACGGCTCGGTCGAGGCCGCCCGACAGCTCAAGACCGTCGACGAGGTCGTCGCGATCGAGCGCCGGCGCGGCAAGGCCGTCAACGACTCGGAGCTGCTGCGACGCGCGGCGGGCCGCTACGCGCTGCTGCTCAACGAGGACTCCGAGCTGCGCCCGGGGGCGACGCTCGCCCTGTGGCGGACGCTCGAGGAGCATTCGCGCGCAGCATGCGCGGGCGCCAAGCTGCTGCGCCCGGACGGCTCCCCCCAGGCATCCGCGTGGCGCTTTCCGACACCGTTGACGGCGCTCGCCGGCGCGCTCTTCCTGCACGGCATGCTCACGGTGCAGAGCACAGGGGAGCGCACGCGCGAGGTCGACTGGAACCAGTCGGCCGCGCTGCTCGTCCGGCGCGAGGCGGCAGAGCAGGTCGGCTATCTCGACCCCGACTTCTTCGTCTACTCCGACGAGGTCGACTTCGCCCGTCGCCTGCGCACGGCGGGCTGGAGCAGCATGTATGTGCCGGCCGCGGTGGCGATCCATCACGAGCAGCTCTCGGTCGACGCGGTCCCCGAGCGACGGATCGTCGAGCTTTCGCGCAACCGCGACCTGTACATGCGCAAGCACCACTCGGGCGCCGCCGCGCGGGCCGTCCGCTGGCTGACCGCCTGGAGCTACGCGCTGCGGGCCGTCGCCGCCCTGGCGCTCCCCGGGCATTCGGCGCGGCGCTATTGGCGCCACGTGACGGCGACGCTGCACCCCGATCGCGGCGAAGGGCTGCGCGAGGCGGCGGAGCGCTACAACCGCGCCGCGTGAGGCTCAGTCGGCGCGCAGCTCGGCAATCACTACATCGACGAGGCGCGCGTCGAGCTGTGCGCCGGCGACACGGCAGAGCTCCGCATAGGCCTCCTCACGGGCGCGGCCGGGGCGGTAGGGGCGATCGGTGACGATCGCGTCGTAGGTGTCGCAGACGGCGATGATGCGCGCCGCCAGCGGGATCTCGTCGCCGGCGAGTCCATCGGGGTAGCCGTCCCCGTCCCAGCGCTCGTGGCAGGCGCGCACGACGGGGGCGAGATGGGCGAACGCGTCTATGCGCCCGACGAGCTCGCCGCCGACCGCCGAGTGGCGTCGCATGGCCGTCCACTCCTCGTCGTTCAGGGGGCCGGGCTTGAGCAGGATCTCGCTCGGGACAGCGATCTTGCCGATGTCGTGCAGCATCGCCGCGTAGCGCACGTCGCGCACGTCGGCGCTGCAGAGCGACATCCGCAGCGCGACGCGCTCGGCCAGTCCTGCCACGTCCTCGCCGTGGCAGGCCGTGTAGTCGTCCTTCGCCTCCACGGTGCTCGTCAGCGCGGCGAGCGTCGTGGTGAAGGCGCCTTCGAGGTCGGCCACCAAGCTCGCGCGGTGGATCGCGACGCCGAGGCTCGCGGCGACCGACTCGACGAGCACGGCGTCGGGCTCGCCGAGCGCACCGGGCTCGCTCGCCTCGATGTTCAGCACGCCCCAGACGGTCCCGTCCACGAGGATCGCGACCGCCAGCTCGGACCTCGGGTCGGTCTGCGGATCGCGCACGATGTAGTCCGGGTCCGCTCGCGTGTCGGGAACGAGCGCTGAGGCGCCGGTCCTTGCGACCCGTCCGTTCACGCCGTCGGTCAGCGGTTGCTCGGTGAGCAGGAACTCGGTCATCACCTCGGCCAGCGGCCCGCGAGCGGCCACCAGCCGCAGGACGTCGCCGTCGAGGCGCTGGATGGCGGCGAGATAGAAGGCGAACGTCTCGTGGAGCTCGTCGACGACCAGCCGGGCCATCTCGCCCACGTCGTTGCGCTCGGCCAGCATCTGCGTCAGCCTCGCGGCGACCCGCAACTGCTCGCGCAGGTATGCAACCTCGCCGGCCTCCGCCAGACTCTGGGTGCGCGCATCGGCACGGTGGCGCCGCAGCGCGTCGGCGCGCCGGCGACGCTCCTGCGCGCCTGCTCGGTAGGGGGGCTTGACGGCGAGCTCACGCACAACAGGGCACGCATCGGCCGGCGCGCCTCCGTGCTTTAGGGATCGATCGAGCAAATCGAACGATCCCGGGCCGCAGCGGCTGCTCAAACGTCTCGCAGCGGGTCCTCCGCATAGGCCTCGACGTCGCCGTGCCCGGCGCGGAACGCGGAGACGCGGCGCCTTCCGTCGGCGGCCAGCGCCCGTGCCGCTCCGAGCTCGCGCGGTGCAAAGAAGCGCGTGAGCAGCAGCGCAGCGGGGACGAGCCCCAGCCAGGCCAGACGCTCGAGCAGCCCGGCGAGGCCGTGGGTCGCGAGCAGCAGCTCGCCTGAGACTGCGACGGCGGTGAGAATCGCGATCAGGTGAGCCAGGCGCCCCCATTCGAAGCCGACCTGAAAGAGCCGCCGCGTCAGCAGGTACATCGCGACGAGCATCGCCGCGTAGGCGCCGCAGAGCGCGATGCCCGCGCCGGTGATGCCCAGGCCCGCGCCGCTGCGCGGGATGAGAAGCACCAGAAGCGCGATGTTGACCGCGAGCCCGGTCGCGGCGGCGGGAAGGATGCGTGAGGTCATCCGCGCACGGCCGGCGATCACCACGAACACCAGGTACAGGCCGTAGAGGGCCCATCCGAGCGCGAGCCAGGGGAGCGCACGATGTGCGTCGAAGAAGCGACTGGCGGCCAGCAGCCTGACCATCCAGCGTCCCAGCAGCGCGACCGCACAGACGACGGCGCCGGTGGCGAGCGCATAGTAGGTCGTGACGAGCGAGTACAGCCGCCCGGCCTCCCTGTCGCTCTCGATCGAATAGGCGAGTGGAGGCCATGCGTACTGGAATCCGCGGACGGCGACGAACACGACGGTGGCCAGCTTGATCGCCACTGCGTATTGGCCGGCCGCCGCCTTCGAGTAGGACCGGAACAGGTAGAAGCGATCGGCGACCTGTAGCGCGTAGACGCTCGCGTCGGCCGCGACGGTCGGCAGTCCGAAGCGGAGCATCGCCCGCAGATCGGAGACGTTGACGCGCAGTGAGACACGGCGGCGCAGCACCCACCACAGGCCGAGCACGACGGTCGCCGAGGCGCCGAAGTTGCCGAGCAGCAGGCCGCGCGCGCCCTGGTGGGCGAAGACGACGAGCGTGATCGTGAAGATGACGGTCAGTGCCACGTTCGCGCCCGAGGCATACACGTAGGTGCGAGCGCGTTCGTCCACCCGCAGCTGCGCGTAGGCCATCTCGAGGTTCGTGAACGCCCACAGGCCGAGGGCGGCGCAGTCGATCAGCAACGGGTCTTCGAAGGTCAGCAGCAGCCGCGAGATCGGGCCTGCGAACGCCACGACGGCCAGCGCGGCGACTGTCGTCGTGAAGGCCACGGCCGCCGTCGCCGTGCGCGCGATCCGATCGCGGCGTGCCGTGTCGGTGTCGTCGAAGTAGAACCGTATGAACGCCTCCCCGACGCCGGCGCGCAGCAGGATGCTCGACAGGATCACCGCCGTGAGCAGTGCTTCGGCGGCTCCGTAGGCTTCGGGGCTGAGGTGGTGCGTGTAGAGCGGCAGTGTCAGGAGCGCGAGCCCCTTGGCCACGATGTCGCCGAACTGGTAGGCGGCGCCGGTCGTGACCAGGCGCTTGAGGTAGCCGAGCACCGCTTTAGAAAGCTACTGGCGTGCGCACCTGGGTCGCCGGTGCACGTGCGCGCGCGAGCGCGACGCCGATGGCGAGCAGCGTCCAGGTGAACGGGTCCTCGAGGAAGTCGGCGTAGGTCCAGGTGTGGAGCACGAGCGCGGCGAAGCAGGCCGCCAACGCGATCCGCGGCGGGGAGCGCCCGGCGCCGCGAAGCAGGACGACCGCCGCGCTGACCAGAAGCGCCACGTAGAGGGCGAGTCCGAGGATCCCCTGCTCGGCGGCGACGGTGACGGGGATCGTGTGCGACGCGGAGGTGGCATTCTCGGTCGTGGTCCTGTCGTTGCGCTTGTACTCGGTTTCGAAGGATCCCGAGCCGAAGCCCTGCAGAGGCCGTTTCGCGAACAGTTCAAGGCCGCCCGAGATCAGCTTGGTGCGCCCGCTCGTCGCGTTGCTGGTCGAGCCGCCGGAGCCCTTCAGGCCAAAGTGCAGGCTCGCCGGCGCCACCAGCACCAGCAGCCCCGCGATCGCCACCAGGCCCACCGACGCATACACCGTCGAGCGCACCGACCATCGCGAGGCCGCGAGGACCGCGAGGCCGAGCAGGAGTGCGGCGATGCTCGACTGTGAGAAGCTCGTGACCAGCGCCGCGACCAGCCACGCGAGCACCGCCGCGCCGATCAGCTGCTCGCGCCGTCGGGAGCTCCAGAGGATCACGGTCGTCACGGCGATCGTCACGAGCGCGAGGAAGCGCCCGTAGATGTTGGGGTCGAAGAACAGCGAGTTCACACGGAAATAGTTGTCGTACTGGTTCGCCGCGACGACCTTCGGGTTCAAGAACAGCGACTTGCGGGCGTACTCGACGAAGCCGATCCCGGCGAACACGACCGCCAGCGCGACCGCCACGGCAAGGCAGCGCAGCAGCAGCTCGCGCGTCCAGCGCACGTCTCGCAGCAGCAAGAACAGGAGCGCGAACGGGATGTAGAAGAAGACGATGTTCTCGACGGCCTTGGCGCGGTCGGCTGAGTAGAGGGTCTGTAGCGCGTAGAGCGCCACCGCCGCGAACAGCAGCCATTCCACGCCGCGTGGGGTGAGCCACGTGGACGAGTTGCGCGGCGAGGGATTCGCTTCATGGCGCTCCGCGCTGTGTCTGCGCACGAGCCGCGGGATCAGGTGCGCGATCACGCCCGCCGCGACGACCACGTAGAGCGGTATCAGCAGGTTCACCGTCCGGGCATGGGTGGCGATGGGCACCCGGAAGGGCAGCGCGAAGATCGCCAGAAGTGCAAGCGCGTCCGGGCGCCGGCGCATCACGGGGACGAGCACCGCCAGCGCGAGGGCGCAGGCGCCAAGGACCGCCGCGATCGTGCCCCCGCTGGGCAGTCCCGCGGCGACCGGCGCCGCGTCGATGCCACTCACTGGCCCACCAGCGTGAAGCTGAACGGGGACAGCACGGAGCCACCGTGCTTGCGCAGGCTCACGCGAACCCGGTATTCCCCGGGGGGCGCCAGCCTGCCGGTGTTGACCGGCACGACGATCGGGCGACCGCTGGCAGTCGCGAGCTGGCGGAAGTGATGGGTCGTTCCGCGGCGCCCGTTCCAGCGCAGCGAGAACTGTTTGTAGCGGGCCACCGGACGATCGCGCACGCGCGTCGCGACGACGTTGCCCTTCACGTCGATGACGGCCACCGTCACATCGTCAGCGCCGGCGAGCTTGAACGAGATCTGCTCGAGGTTTCCCGGCGGCCGGCCCGACGGCGTGAACGACGGCGTCCGCTCGAAGCGTTGCACGAGCGTGGGCGTGTGCTTGAGGCGCTGGGATATGAAGAAGGCGGCGAAGCAGGCGACGACGAGCAGGGCGAAGATGAGGGCGGCCAGCGGCGCCGGGCGGGAGGCCGCAGCTCCGTTCGCCCCCTCGCTGTCGAGGGCGGCGGCGGGCGGCGTCAATCGTCCCCGTCCAGCGCGAAGCGCTCAACCGTGTCAGAGCGAAGGCCGAGCCGCAAGGTCTCCAGCGAGAGCACATCGGTCGGTGCGATGTTTCCGAGATTGCACTCGGTGCCGAACCGCTTCAGCAGCCATACCTGCTGCTCGCGCCGGGGCGCCTCGAAGATCAGTCGCTCGGGCTCGATCGCGTGCACGATCTCGTCGATCAGGCCGGTCCTGACCTCGCCGGTGGCGCGGTATATGCCGGCGGTTCCCGACTCGCGGGCCTCTGCGATCACCTTCCAAGCTCCCGCGGCGAGATCGCGTTCGATCTGTTCCACCCAGACGTAGGGGGCCATGATGAAGTCGGTGTCCTTGCTGCCCACCTCGGCCAGGACGGTGAAATCCCTCGACAGCCGCTCGATCAGCTCGCGCTTGACCTCCTGCTCGACGGAGATCGTCCCGTCGGAGATCTCGACGTGGCGCAGCCCGAGCTCGAGCAGCCAGGCGACGAGCCCCTCGACTCTGCCCTGGCGGATCGCCAGCTCGGTGAGCGTGCCCCCGAGCACAACCGGAATGCCGCGTTCTCGGTAGAGCTCGAGCTTCGGCTTGAGGTTCGCGCTGACGAGCGCTGTGCCCCATCCGAGCTTGACCACGTCGACGATCTCCCCGGCGACCTCGAGCAGGCCTGAGACCTCGGCGACCGACAGGCCGGTGTCGATCACGTGGGTGATGCCGTGCTCGCGCGGCTTGACCGAGCGCGCGGGGATATCGATGAAGCTGGCTATGGGCCCGCCGTGGCCTTGTCGGCGCCGACGATCACCACCACCTTCGCCGACCCTCCGAGCGAGGCCACCGCGGCTTCCATCGGCTGCACCTTCGACGCGCCGAGCGAGTGGGCGACCGCTTCGGCGTCGGCCTGGTTGCCGCTTGCATACTCGACGACGGTTTCCTGGTTGGAGCCGCCAGGGCGGCCGTTCAGGGCGGCGGCCTGCGAGTAGCCGCGCTGCTGCAGTTCACTGGAGATCCGATGCGCGAGGCCCGTCGTTTCGGTGCCGTTGAGCACCGCCACACTCTCTTCGGTGGGGTTCACGGCTTGCGATCCCGACGACGCGGTCTTCCTCGCGGAGGCCGGCCGGTGTTTGCTCGCATGGGTGGCGTGAGCGGTCGTGGTCGCCTTTGCGGCGGAGGTGGCCGGGTTGTTGCCCGAGGACCCGCCGAGCAGCGTGATGGCCGCGACGACGATCGCGGCCGCGACGAGCACACCGCCGGCGATCAGCGCCGTAGAGCCTGCCCGCGAGCGCTTGTCGCCCGGCGGCCGGCTACGTTCGCGGGGAGCGCCGCTGCCGCCTCGCCTGCTACTGGAGGTCGCTCCCCCGCCGCCCGCCTCGGCGGCCGACTCGTACCTCGGAGCGGCCCGCGCGTCGGATGCCCGTGCTCGCGCACCGGGCCGCAGCGGGGGACGCTCGGGCGCGGGTGGCGCGGGCGGACGAGGCGGGCTC
>JAOPZB010000198.1 GCA_025964355.1 Solirubrobacterales bacterium
CACGACAGCGCGCAACGCACGGGCATGCCGGCACCGCTCGAACAGGCGACCGCGAGGGAGCTCGCCTTCCCCGGTCCGCCACAGCCCGAGAGCGAATCGGAGGAACGTGAAGGACGACGACGCTACGCCACCTCGAAGCTCGCCAATGTGCGCACCGCCGTCGAGCTCTCCAGACGGCTGGCGGACACAACCGTGGTCACCTCGTTTGACCCCGGCCTGATGCCCGGCACCGGTCTGGCCCGGGACGCAGGGCCGCTGCAGCGGGCAGTCTGGGCCACCGCGTTTCGCCTCCTGCTGGTCATCCCGTCTGTGCAGACACCGCGGCAGGCAGCCCGCCAACTCGCGCCGCTAGTGACCGGCTCCTCGCCGATCCCCACCGGCACCTATGTCGAGCGCGGCCGGCCGGGCCAAGCGTCCGTCGCCGCGCGCGACACCGCCGCCCAGCACGCGCTCTACGAGGACACCCTGACGCTCATCGCAGAGGCACGCCGCGCTGGCCAGATCTCCCGCTCCTAGTCCCACGGGCTGCCGCGGAAATATGGGGGGCTCCCCATGCGGTGCGTCCTCGGCCTGTTGTTCGACGAGCCAGCGGCTCAAGCCCAACCTAAACGGACCGAGGTCCGCTTACTGCTAGTGTGGTTGGCACAAGCGGACCGCGGTCCGGAACGAGTTGGGAGGTACACCATGTCCACGCAGCAAGTCGACCGATCTGCCGCACCAACGCTTCAGGGGCCATGGCACGTGGACCCTTCTGCTGGAAAGCTCCAGTTCAGCGTGAAGACGTTCTGGGGCCTTCTCACCGTCAAGGGGACGTTTGACACCTACGAAGGCACCCTGAACATCGACGGGCGGGGAAACGCCAGCGGCGAGCTGGTCGTCTCCGTCGACAGCCTCGACACCAGGAACGCCAAGCGAGACGAGCACCTGCGCTCGCCGGACTTCTTCCACAAGGAGCTTCACCCGACGGTGCGATTCGTGGTGGACGCGTTCAGCACAGCACCGGGCGCAGAGGAGATCACCGGTGACCTGTACGTCGGCGGGAAGATCGCGCGATTGCGCCTGCCGCTTGAGTTCTCCCGGTCCGGCCAAGGTCTTCTGCGGCTGAAAGCCAGCGGCGTCGTATCCCGCGAGGATGTTGGGATGCTGTGGAACAGGGCCGGAATGATTCGCGGCGACGTCGTCCTCGACGGCGAGCTTGATCTCATCCCGGGCAGCTAGGCCGGCTCGCCACCGCGGTTGAGCGGGCGGCGGGCGGCGCGCGCCCGCCGCCGGTTCATGAGTCTCGACTGAGCGTCTGTTGATCGCAACCATTGTCAATCCATTGTCTGGCACCCAGCCGTCCGAAGGAGCTCTGTGAGAGATGGAAGAACGCGAATACGAATTTGGGCTTGACTCATTCATGGCGGTCACCGTTGGACCAGATGGTGAGTCGATCGGCGGCGATCAGGTCGTTCGCGACACCGTCGAGGAGGGTGTCCTTGCCGAGCAGGTCGGAATCGACTCGTTCAACATCGGCGAGCACTACCGCGACGACATGATGGATTCGGCGGCGCACGTGGTGCTCGCGGCGATCGCCGGGCGGACCGAGCGGATCAGGCTGGGCACTTCCGTTACGGTGCTCTCGACCCAGGATCCGGTGCGGCTGTACAACAACTCCGCGACGCTGGACGCGGTCTCTGGTGGCCGCGCGCAGCTGGTCCTGGGGCGTGGTTCGGCGATCGAGTCCTTCCCGCTGTTCGGCTACGACCTTCGGGAGTACGAGGAGATCTTCGAGGAGAAGCTGGAGCTGTTCGTGAAGCTGCTCCGCGGCGGAGCGATCACCTGGTCCGGGAAGTACCGGCCGCCGCTGAGCGACGTCGTGCTGACCCCCCCACTCCCGGCCGGCCATCTCCCGACCTGGGTCGGATCCGGCGGCAGCCCGGACTCGGTGACCCGGGCCGCCCGCTATGGGCTGCCGCTGATGCTCGCAGTGATCGGTGGAAGGCCGGAACGGTTCCGCCCGCTTGTCGATCTGTACCGGCGCGCGCTGGCTGAGTACGGGCATCCGACCGATCTTCCGGTCGGGCTCCACACGCTGGGCTACGTCGCCGCCACCGACGACGAGGCGATCGAGACCCAATGGCCTTACTGGCTCCAAACCTTCGATCGGGCGTCGCGCGAGCGGGGTTGGCGCCAGCCGACGCGCGCGCAGTTCGACGCCGAGACAGCCCACGGTGCGATGTTCGTCGGCTCGCCGGAGACGGTCGCCCAGCGGATCGCGCCCGTGATGCGAGCCCTCGATGTCGACCGGATCGACCTGCACTACGCACTCGGCCAGGTTCCGGCCGTGCAGCGGAGGGAATCGATCGAGCTGCTCGGACGCAAGGTCTTTCCGCGTGTGCGGGAACTGCTTGCGTCCGGCCGCGGCGACCACGAGGTCATGGCCGGCTCTGTGGCGCCCGGAGAGGTCGCGAGCCCGGTCCGCTCCACCCACGCGCCGGTCGCGAGGTAGGGCGTTGACTTTGGTAGCTGCGGCGATGAGCGGCGGTCACGACGATCGGACGGTCGGCTCGGATGCAGCCGCTGCTCCCACCGACCTGCCAGCAACGAAGCGAGTGGGAATCATCGGCGCGGGGAAGCTCGGGATGACGCTGGCACGCACCGCGCTCGCCGCGGGTTACGAGGTAGCCGTGGCGAGCTCCCGCCCGGCCGAACGGATCGCCCTCTCTGTCGACGTGCTCGCCCCCGGCGCTGTCGCGTCGACCGTAGAGGACGTCGCCGATTCCGCCGACGTGATCGTTCTCGCCGTACCCGTCCACCGATTCCGTGAACTCCGAAGCGACCTTTTCGATGGCAAGATCCTCGTCGACGCGATGAACTACTGGCCCGACACTGACGGCGAAGATCCCGAGCTAACAGCAGCAGACGGCGGCTCGAGCGTAGTAGTGCAAGCACATTTCCCCGGCGCCAGAGTCGTCAAGAGCCTCAACCAGCTCGGCTACCACGAGCTCGATGACTACACACGCGCTCCCGACGCACCCGACCGCATCGCAGTGGCCGCGGTCGGCGACGACCGGCTCGCGGTGCGCGCGGTGATGCGCCTGATCGACCGGCTCGGATTCGACCCGGTCGACGGAGGCCCGCTCGCCAAAGGGAAGCTGCTCGAACCTGATGGCTCGCCGTACGCCGAAACACTTTCGGCCGACCGACTCGCCAGGCGGTTGTCCGCCCGTTAGCGCAGCCGTACCCGAGCCGGTAAGGCACGCCACTCCCGCGCCAGGCGATGTTGGTTTCAGCGGCGCCTCTGTACCCACGCGGCCCGAGCCTCGAGCGTGGGTTTCCATCACGGCGGAACCTGCGTCCCGGCGCTCGCACTTTCTTTCTAGTTTGCACCTTGCACCGCGCCCCAGCCCCGCAACCGACTGCCGGAACGAAAAAACCCCCGATCCGGGGGTTTCTCGATAGCGGGGGCGGGATTCGAACCCGCGACCTTCGGGTTATGAGCCCGACGAGCTACCAGACTGCTCCACCCCGCGTCGCTTATTATGTTCTAGCAAACAAACGCCGTTTAGGCCAGCCCGCCGAGTGCTCGCGCAGGGGCGCGTTGCAGTGAGGAGAGAAGCCGCCGGGAGACCGCTTCGCCGCCGCTCAGAAGGCGACCGGCGCGCCATCCCTTAAGAACCCGGCGGTGAGGGCCACGCCTCCGTTGCCGTGGTCGTCCATCGCCTTCCTTTCCGGGCTCGTGTGTTGAGAGCCCTCTAGCATCCCGCGCGATGCGCGTCGCCGTCCTCGACATCGGAAGCAACTCCACGAGGCTGCTGATCGGCGACGTGCGCCCCGAGACGGGCGAGGTCGAGGTGCTGCTCAGACGCTCGGAGGTGACGCGGCTCGGCGACGGCGTGGACGCCGGTGGCTCGCTCTCCGAGGAGGCGATTGGCCGCGTGTTTCGCACGCTCGCCCACTACCGGGCGGCGATCGACAAGCATGACTGCGAGGCCAATCTCGCCGTTCTCACCTCGGCCGTGCGTGACGCCGCCAACGGGGAGTCCTTCGCACGCCGGGTGCGCGAGGAGTTCGGCCTGGACGCTCGCATCCTCAGCGGCGAGGAAGAGGCGGGGCTGACGTTCCTGGGCGCGATGTCGGGACGGCCGGAGTCGAGCGAGCCGACCGTCGTGATCGACATCGGCGGCGGCTCGACGGAGTTCATCATCGGGCGCGGCCGCACGGCCGGCTTCCACGTATCGCTTCCCGCCGGCGTGGTGCGCATGAGCGAGCGCCACATCCACTCCGACCCGCCGACCCCCGAGGAGCTTCAGAACCTCGCGGCCGACGTCCGCAGCATCTTTCTGGACGGGCTCCCGCAGCAGGAGCGCGCCGCCGTCGAGCATGGGATCGCCGTCGCCGGCACGGCGACCTCGGCGGCCGCCATGGATCAGGAGCTCGACCCCTACGACCCCGAGCGCGTGCACGGATATCGGCTGCAGCTGGGGACCGTCGAAATGCTGCTCGCGCGGCTCGCCGAGATGACCGAAGCAGAGCGCCGTGAGGTCGTCGGGCTGCACCCCGATCGCGCGCCCACGATCGTTGCCGGAATGATCCTGCTCTCCGAAGCGATGCTTGCCTTCGAACTCGAGGAGATCGAGGTCTCAGAGCACGACATCCTCTACGGTGGCGCGCTGCGCCTCGCCGGCCTCGGCTGAGCGGCTGCAGGCGCGGCTCGAAGGTACCGCCCGCATGCCGTCGGCGCCGGAGCCTCCGACGGTGCCTCAGGCGAGGTTCGACTTGCGTGGGTAGACGACCGTCGGGTCGGTCAGCACGTTGACGAGCGCCGGGCGCCCGGACGCGAAGGCCCGCTCGAGCGCAGGGCGCACGTCGTCGGGCCGGTCCACCAGCTCGCCGTAGCCACCCAGCGCCTCGACCATCTGCTCATAGCGCGTCGCGGGGCGCAGGTCCGCCGCGACGGAGTAGCCGTAGAGGAACTCCATCGGGTGCTTCTCGAGCGCCCAGATGCCGTTGTTGCCCATCACGCCAACGACGTCTACGCCGTGGCGCGCGAGGGTGTCGAACTCCATTCCCGAGAACCCGAACGCGCCGTCGCCGAGCAGCAGGACGACCTGGCTGTCGGGCCGCGCGAGCTTCGCCGCGAGCGCATACCCGGGGCCCGTGCCGAGGCAGCCGAACGGCCCTGGGTCAAGCCAGCAGCCCGGACGGTAGCTGTCGATCACGCGGCCGGCGTAGGACACGAAGTCTCCGCCGTCGCCGATCACGATCGCGTCGCGGTCGAGAACCGTCGCGAGCTCGGCGTACAGCCTCATGGGGTGCAGTGGTTCCCGGGCGTCCTCGCGCTCGCCGCGCTCGGCCTCGCGCCGCTCGGTCTCGGAGGACCGCAGCTCGGACACCCAGTGCTCGCTCGGCAGGGGTTTGTCGCCTGCAGCGGCGCTCAGCCCGGCTAGCGTTGCGTCGAGCGCGCCGTAGCACTCGGCCGCCACCGGCCGCGGATGGCGGCGCTCCGGCTCGGCGACGTCCACCACGATGATCTCGGTGTCATCGCCGAACGAGGCGCCGAAGCCGAGGCGGAAGTCCATCGGCACGCCGATCACGAGCGCCACGTCGGCGCCCTTCAGCGCCTGCGAGCGTACGCGCGAGAAGAACAGCTCGTGGTCGGCCGGGACGCAGCCGCGCGCCAGGCCGTTGAGGAAGACGGGGACGCGGAGCGCGTCGACGAGCGCGCGCAGCGCGTCCTCGCCGTGGGCCCAGTA
>JAOPZB010000209.1 GCA_025964355.1 Solirubrobacterales bacterium
GCGAGCGCCTGAGCGATCTCGGCGCCTCGGCGCAACAGATCTGGGGACGTCCCCGTGCCCGCTGCCTCATAGACGATGCCGCGCACTGTCGTGTCGATCGGCTGGGTGAGGAAGAACTCAAGGCGCGAGCTGTGCAACGCCTGTAACTCCTCCGGCGAGCCCACGGCCGAGCCGAGCAACCAGCACAGAACCGTGACGCCGTCGAGCGCGCCGCGCAGGGTCGCGAGGCGGTCGGGGGTGCCGATCCAGCATTCCGCTCCCGTCGCCTCGATCGCGCTCCGGCCGCTCTCCGTGCGCGTGCTGACGCGCACGACCTGCCCATCGGAGATCAGCGCCGACGCGAGTCGGCGGCCTCGGCATCCACCGCCGACGATCATGATCCGCGCCACGGCGCGGCATGTTACGTGCCCTGTCTACGAAGCTTCAGACGCCGGCGCGTCGGGCATGTGCATACCGAGCCGCTCGAGCACCTCGGCACGGTCGGTGCCGTGCGTGCGTAACACGTGGTCGAAGGTCTCGCCATAGACGCCCATCACCGCGACCAGCACGTCGGCCGTTCCGACTGTGCCGGCGCCGCGGCGGCCGGCGATCAGAACGGCACCCTCGGTGACGGCGGCTATCACGTCGCCATCGCCCTCTGGCTCCGCGCCGGTTCGGCCTCGCCCGTTCTCTGCCTGCGGTTCGAGCGGCGCCTCGCTCACCCCAAGTGCCTGCAGCGCGATCCCGGACTCGCCGTGCAGGCGCAGGATTCGCAACCAACGCTCCGCCTCGTCGTGTGCAGAGGCGGCGAACGGCATCGCCGTCGATGCCATGCCAAGCACCATCGCCGCGTTCGTGTCGGGGCTGGGGCCGGCGCTCATCCGGGTCATCCTACGGCCTCGGCCGTCGCGAGTGCCGGCGGGTGAAGCAGCGCGACATTCTGGGGGCGCAGCACGACCTCGGGCCGTCCGTCTCCAAGGTGCAGCTCCACGACGACTCCGCCATGCCGTCCGACGGCCGTGCGCACCGAGCGCAGGATCTCGGCGAGCTCGTCGGCCTGAACGCCGCCGGCGCGAAGGAACCGCTCGGCCCGGCCTCGCTCGACATCGCGGCGGTCGAGCTCCAGTTCCTCCAGCTCGACCTGCGGCGCGATCTGCTCGCCATCGATGTGGAGAACGCACGCAGCCATGTCATCGGGATGCCGGTCCGACCTTTCGGCCACGCGGTCGAGGACCGTCGCCGCATCGGCCTCGGGTCCGAGGTCGGCGATCGTCCGCTCGAGCCGCGGCGCGCCGAAGAGCTCCGGTCCAACCCTCGCCTCGATCACGCCGTCGGTGTAGAAGCAGGCAAGAGCCTCCCCGGGCACCGACACGACCGTCTGGCGTCTCCCGGTGGGCTGGCCGGCGCCGATCGGGGGCGAGGAGCAGGCTGTGAGCGCGGCGAGTGATCGCCCGCCGCTGACGATCGGCGGCGGATGCCCTGCGCATGAGTAGACGAGAATCCGATCGCGGGGCTCGTAGGTGGCCAGCACGACGGTGGCGAACGAGTCGCCGATCTGGCGTTCGAGCGTCGGGGCCGCCGCCTGCAGCGCCCCGCGCGGCGACAGACCGGCCTCGAGGTAGGCGCGTAGGGTGAAGCGAAGTAGCGTCGTGTGGGGAAGCGCGTGCCTGCCGTGGCCGGAGACGTCACCGACGATCACCGCAAGCTGCCCGTCTGCCAGCGCGAACACGTCGTAGAAGTCGCCACCGGCACCTGGCCCCGACGCCGGTCGGTAGGCGGCGGACGTTCCGACCGGACCGAGCCGGCCGGGCAGCGCCGGCAGCAATGCTGCCTGGAGCAGGCCGACGTCCTCGAGCAGCTCGCGGCGCTGACGCGCAAGCCGCCCGGCGCGGAGCGCCACGACGCGCGAGCTCGCGGCGAGCAGGAGCGCCAGCGCGGCGAGCGCACCCATGACCGCCCAAATCAGCGTCGGGATCACGTTGATGATCTTCGTGACCGTCGTAACGAGCTGAGACTGCGCCGGGCGCGCCGGCGGTCGCGGCGCGGGAGAAGTGCGCCTCGTGGCGACGGGAGCCGGCGCTGGCGCCACTGCCCCACCGCCCGCAGCCGGGCGGCCCGTCACGGTTGCCCGCTGCGCGCCGCGGTCCGCGGTCCGGTGGCGCCTGGAACGGCGGCCGAGGGACCCGCTCGACGGGGACGGTGCTTCCGCGACGATCCGCGGTGGCGCGACGGCGGCTGGCGGTGCGGGCAGCACGGGGGCGGGAGCGACCGCAGAGGACGTCGCGACAGCGGCCGCTGCCGGAACCGCCAGCGGCGCCACGGCGGGCTTGCCCTTCGTTTTCTTTGCCTTCGTTTCTGTCGATTCTTTGACCGTTGGTTCTTTGGCGCTCGGTTCTTTGCCGTGCCTGCCTTTTTTGTGACCATGCGCGGAGACGGCCGGGGCGAGCGCCGCGCTCTGCGTGACCGCTTCTCCGCTTTCGCCCCCGGCTTTGCCTGCGCCTCCGCCGTTGCCGTTGCCGTTGCCGTTGGCGTTGGCGTTGGCGTTGGCGTTGGCGTTGTCGTGGCGCGGTTGCCCGGCATGGCGGCCTTTGCCTTCTGAGCCCGCGTCCGCTGCTCCTGGCTGTTGTGCCCGCGCACGTGCCTTGGCGCCGCAGCAGCCCGAAGGCTTGGCGCTGGATGCCGCCGGCCGGCCGGCGGCCTGGTTGACCGGCGCGGGCGCCACGGTCGCACCCGGCACTTCGCCGTGCTTGCCCGTAGCTGCCGGCGCAGGTGTCGCGGCCGGTCTGGTGTCGCCCGCCGGCTTGGCGGGAGTCTGCTGCTGGGGGGACGGTCCCGGCGCCCGACGGCCGTGGTTTGCATTGGCCGCGGCGGCGACCGCATAGCTGGCAGCGGTCAGCGCGAGACAGACGATTGAGACGGCTGCCGCCCGAGTGGGCAGCGTGTGGCGAGAGGGTCGAGCTGCGCTTGCGCGACTCGACATCAATCGGCCGCCACCGCGCCCCCACGGGCGTAGGCGAGCGCGTCATCGAAAGTCGAGAACATGTCGAACGTCGAGTCCAGGCCCGTGAGTTCGAAGATGTTCAGTACGTCGGGGTGCGAGCAGGCGATACCCATCCGCGCGCCCGCGCTCATACTCCTGTGAGCGCCGACCAGGACGCCGAGCGCCGTCGAGTCGATGAACGTCAACAGCGAGAGGTCTAGGACCAGCTGAGTGCAGCCGGCGTCGAGCACGTCGGCTAGTGCCCACTTCAGTTTGGGTGCGGCGGCGAGATCCAGCTCGCCCTCAACGCTCAGGACGCTCGTCTTCGCGTCCAGCTCGCGCTGGCTGATGGCGAAGGTGACCTTGCCGTTGTCCGCAGCGGCCTGCTCCTCGGGGCGACGCGGTCGTCCGAGCCTCCCGGAGCTGGAGTCCTTGGTGTCCGGCGTGAACGTTCCGTTGGCGCGCATACACGATGACTTTCGGCGTCTCGATGCCACGCTTGAGCGGCCGCGTCGGCCTATCCAACAATCGTCCAGTGACGCCTCCTGGCGAGACTCGCGCCCCCTCGTGTCACCTGCGATCCTGGCCTTGAATAGCATCCCTCGCCGCCGATGACCGCATCCGCCAACACCAACCCGAACTCAGGAGCCACGAGCGGCGACGTCGTGACCATGGACAAGATCGTCGCGCTGTCCAAGCGGCGCGGCTTCGTGTTTCCCTCCTCGGAGATCTACGGAGGCGTCGGCTCCACGTATGACTTCGGCCACTACGGCGTCCTGCTGAAGGGCAACGTCAAGAACGAGTGGTGGCGGCAGATGCTCCAGGAACGCGATGACATCGTGGCGATCGACTCGGCGATCCTCCAGCATCCGCGCGTCTGGGAGGCGTCGGGCCATCTGGCCGGCTTCACCGACCCGCTGGTCGACTGCCGCACATGTGGCCAGCGCTTCCGCGCGGATCATCTCGCCGAGCTCGCCTGCGGCCGCAAACCGTCCAAGCATCCCGGCGAAACCGAGGAGTGCTCGCTGACCGAGGCACGCGATTTCAACCTCATGTTCGAGACGACGATCGGTCCGGTAAAAGAGTCCGGGGCGACCGCCTACCTGCGCCCCGAGACAGCGCAGGGCATCTTCATCAACTTCAAGAACGTGCTGCAGTTCTCCCGCAAGCGACCACCGTTCGGGATCGCACAGGTCGGCAAGTCCTTCCGCAATGAGATCACGCCTGGGAACTTCATCTTCAGGACACGGGAGTTCGAGCAGATGGAGATGGAGTACTTCGTCCCACCGGATCAGGCGCGTGAGTGGTTCGACTACTGGCTCAAGGAGCGCGAGCGCTGGTATCACGAGCTCGGCATCCGGCCCGACCATCTGCGCCTGCGCCCGCACGACGCGGACGAGCTCTCCCACTACTCCTCGGCTACGAGCGACGTCGAGTACCTGTTCCCACCGACCAGCTCGAACGGAGCCGGGCTGCGCGAGGGCGAGCCTCGCTGGTCTGAGCTGGAGGGGATCGCCAACCGCGGGGACTTCGACTTGACCAGGCACGCGGAGTTCTCCGGGCAGAAGCTCGAGTACTTCGACCAGGCGACCGGCGAGCGCTACGTCCCGCATGTCATCGAGCCCGCGGCAGGCGTCGACCGCGCGACGCTCGCGTTCCTGGTGGACGCGTACGACGAGGAATTCGTCGAGCGCGAGGGGACCGGCGAGGGGGAGAAACGAACCGTCCTTCGGCTGCACCCGCGTCTGGCCCCGGTCAAGGCCGCGGTCCTGCCGCTCGTGAGCAAGGATGGCCAGCCCGAGCTCGCCCGCGAGGTCCACCGTGCCGTGCGTGCAAGGGTGCAGGCCGAGTACGACGAAGGCGGCGCCATCGGCCGCCGCTACCGCCGCCAGGACGAGATCGGCACGCCGTTCTGCCTCACGATCGACCATCAGAGCCTGACCGATCGCAGCGTAACCTTGCGCGACCGCGACTCGCTCGCACAGGAGCGCATCGCGATAGACGGCCTCGCCGAGGAGATCGAGCGGCGGGTCAACGCACCGTGGAAGACACCCAAGCCAGCCTGAGAGGAGACGGATGGATTTTGACCTGACCGACGAGCAGCGGCTGATCAAGGACACGGCCCGTGAGTTCACCGACAAGGAGCTGATCGAGCGCACGCGTGAGAATGCCCGCAACCACCACTTCGACCTCGAGCTGGTGAAGAAGATCGCGGCACAGGGCTACCTCGGCGCGATCGTCCCCCCCGAGTACGGCGGCGCCGGTCTCGACTACCTCAGCTACGGGCTGATCGTCGAGGAGATCGGACGCGGCGACTCGGCGATTCGGACCGTCATCTCGGTTCAGACCTCGCTCGTCTGCTCGGGCATCCTCAAGTGGGGAACCGAGGAGCAGAAGAGCAAGTACCTGCCGAGGCTCTGCTCGGGGGAGTGGCTCGGCTGCTTCGGCCTGACCGAGCCCGACACGGGGTCAGACGCCGCCAACCAGCGCACGCGCGCGACGCGGACGGACACAGGGTGGGTTATCAACGGCGCGAAGATGTGGATCTCCATGGGCAACTACGCGAAGGTCGCCCTGATCTTCGCGCAGACCGACCCGCAGCTCGGCTACAAGGGACTCGCCTGCTTCCTCGTCGACACCGACCAGCCGGGATTCAAAGCCCAGACCATCGAGCACAAGATGGGCCTTCACGCCTCCGACACCGCTTCGATCGCGCTCGACGACGTGGAGGTCTCCGACGAGGACATGCTGGGGGACGTCGGCGATGGGTTCAAAGTCGCGATGTCTTCGCTGGACTCGGGTCGCTACTCGGTGGCCGCGGGATGCGTGGGCATCTGTCAGGGATGCGTGGAGGAGTCGGTCAAGTACGCCAAGGAGCGCGAACAGTTCGGGCGCCCGATCGCGAGCTTTCAGCTCGTGCAGGCGATGATCGCGGACATGGTCCTCAAGACCGACGCGTCGCGGATGCTCGTGTGGCGAGCCGGCTGGCTTAAGGACAAGGGGCTGCCCAACACGCTCGAGACCTCGATCGCCAAGCTTCACGCGACGGAGGCATCGCTTGAGTGCGCGAACACCGCGATCCAGGTGCACGGCGGGGCCGGTTACGTCGACGACCACCCGGTCGAGCGCTATTTCCGCGATGCGCGTGTCACGACCCTCTATGAGGGAACCTCCCAGATCCAAAAGCTGATCATCGGACGCGCGATGACGGGGATAAACGCGCTGGTGCCCGCCTGAGGCGGCCGCGCGGGGGCGTTCGCATGTCAGAGAGCACGCGTGTCGAGGCGGACGATCGCGACCAGACGCCTGGCCCGGCGGCCACGGCGGCTGGTGTGATCGGCGTGATCGGCGCGGGCACGATGGGCGCTGGCATCGCGCAGCTCGCTTGCCGCGCCGGAGCCGACACGCTGCTGTTCGACCCGATCCCGGAGGCGCTCGAGCGCGGTCTGCAACGCGCGATACAGGGGCTCCGCAAGGAAGCCGAGCGAGGTCGTCTCAGCGACCAGCAGGCGGCTGCGGCTGCAGAGCGACTGCGCGCAGTCGAGGCCCTCGATGCGTTCGCGCCATGCGAGCTCGTGATCGAGGCGGTTCCAGAGCGCCTGGACCTCAAGCACGAGCTCTATAGGAGCCTGTCGGAGATCGTCGATGAGCGCTGCGTGCTCGCGACCAACACCTCCTCGCTGCTCGTGACGGCGATCGCGGCGGCCGCGCGCAACC
>JAOPZB010000140.1 GCA_025964355.1 Solirubrobacterales bacterium
GAGCGCGCGGACGCCGACCTGATCCTCTTCAACACGTGCTCGATCCGTGAGACGGCCGACAGGCGATTCGTCTCGCACCTCGGCGAAGCCAGGCGCCTGAAGCGCGAGCAACCGGATCGCATCGTGGGGGTCGGCGGCTGCTGGGCGCAGTCCGTCAAGGAGGAGGTCTTCCAGCGGTTTCCGTTCGTCGACGTCGCCTTTGGGCCCGGCCAGGTTCACAAGCTCGCGGAGTTCCTGACGAGCGATTCGCTCACGGCGCAGGGCTACTTCGAGTTCGAGGGTTTCACAGGTCGCCTCCCGGCCAGGCGCGCGCGCCCATTCCAGGGCTGGCTGCAGATCAGCGTGGGATGCAACTGCGCCTGTTCCTACTGCATCGTCCCGTCGACCCGCGGGCGGGAGGTCAGCCGCCCGCCGCAGGAGCTGGTGGCGGAGGCCGAAGCGATGGCCGCCGACGGTGTGCGCGAGGTCACGCTGCTCGGGCAGAACGTCAACTCATACGGCCGCGACCTCCCGCCGGGGCCGCTCGCCGGTGCGGCGGGACGCATGACCTTCGCCGAGCTGCTGCGGCGTATGGACGCGATCGAGGGAATCGAGCGAATCCGCTACACCAGCCCGCACCCGAAGGACATGCGCGAGGACGTAATTCGCGCGCACGCGGAGCTGCCGAGCGTATGCGAGCACATTCACCTGCCGCTGCAGTCGGGCTCGAGCCGGGTGCTGAAGTCGATGCGCCGCACCTATGACCGCGCGCGCTACCTGGACCGGGTGGCGCTGATCCGCGAGCACGTGCCCGACGCGTCGCTCACGACGGACATCATCGTCGGCTTCCCGGGGGAGACCGAGGGAGACTTCGCCGAGACCCTGGAGGTCGTCGAGCAGGTCGGCTACGACGGTGCCTTCACGTTCATCTTCTCGCCGCGGCGAGGCACCGAGGCGGCGCTGATCGCAGATGGCATCGTGGCGCATCCGGTCAAGGTCGAGCGCATGGAGCGGCTGGTGGAGGTCGTCCAGCGCAAGGCCCGCGAGCGCGCGGAGCGGTTTGTCGGGCGCAGCGTTGAGGTCCTGGTGGAAGGCTCCTCGCGCACCGACCCGGACCGTCTGCGCGGGCGCACACGGCACAACAAGGTCGTGAACTTCGGCGGCCTTGCGGCGCCCGGCGAGTTGACGGAGGTGGACATCAACGCGGCGACGAGCCAGACGCTCTCGGGCGAGGAGCGGCTGCTCGCGCGGTCGGCCGGCGCCGGTCGCTGATGAAGATCCGTGCGGCCGTGCTCGAGCGGTTCGGCGAGCCGCTGGTCGTGCAGGAGGTCGAGCTCGCCGATCCGGGCCCGAACGAGGTGCTCGTCAGGCTCCTCGCCTGCGGCGTCTGCCACACCGACATGTACACGTCCTCGGGCGTGGACCCGTCGGGCTATGCGCCCACGGTCCTCGGCCATGAGGGAGCGGGCGTGGTCGAGCGCTGCGGCGAGGGAGTCTCGCTCGTTGGAGAGGGCGACCATGTCGTCACGCTGTTCTCGCCCCAATGCGGGGAGTGCGTGCACTGTCGCAGTCCGCTCACCAACCTGTGCCTGGCGATCCGCGAGCAGCAGAACCAGGGGTATCTGCCTGATGGCACGACCCGCCTGGCCAAGGACGGCGAGCCGCTGCGCCACTTCATGGGCACCTCAACGTTCGCCGAGTACACGGTCATGCCGGAGATCGCGCTCGCGCGCGTCGACCGCGAGGCGCCGCTGGATCGTGCGTGCCTGTTCGCCTGCGGCCTTTCGACGGGGCTCGGCGCGGCGATCAAGACGGCGCAGGTGCGCGAGGGGTCGACGTGCGTCGTCTTCGGTGCCGGGCTGGTGGGACTCGGCGCGGTCGCGGGCGCTCGCCTGCAGGGCGCCGAGCGCATCATGTGCGTGGACCTGGCGCGAGAGCGCCTGGAGCTCGCTCGCGGACAGGGCGCGACCGACCTGCTGGAAGGGGGGCCGCACATCGTCGAGCAGATCCTCGAGATGACCGGAGGCTTCGGCGCCGACTACACCTTCGAGGCGACGGGCAGCGTCGGGGTGATGCGCCAGGCTGTCGAAGCGGCGCGCATGGGGTGGGGCCTGTGCACGGTCTGCGGCGTCGCGGCGCGGGGCGAGACGCTGGACGTCGTGCCGCGGCTGCTCATCACCGGGCGCCGCGTCTGCGGCTCCTCGTTCGGCGGCCTGAAGGGCCGCGATGACGTCCCCGCACTAGTTGACCGCTACATGGCCGGCGACATCGATGTCGATCCCTTCATCTCCCACCGCCTGAGCCTGGACGACGTCAACCGCGCCTTCGAGCTCATGGAGGCGCAGGACGGCATCCGCAGCGTGCTAGAGCTCTGACAGCAGCCGGGGGCGCCGGACGTTTACATGGGATTCACGGGCGTCTACGGAGCGGCCCACCGGCACGCGTGCTCCCGTCAGATGCGCGCGCCGGCGGGCGCCCGTACAGGGGCCGCCGCGGACGACCCCGCCCTCGCGGGCTTCGCTCTACTGGTACGTGGCTCCTGGCGGCGGGCCGCTGTAGCTGGAGCCCGCGTTGGCGCCGGATCGCGGACCTGCGGCGGTGTGCGATCCCATGTTCGGGCAATTGTGTTTGCCCGGCGCTTTGGTTTTCGGCGTCGCCGATTTCTGGGTGGGTGCCGGGGCGCCCGGTGTGGTGGACGTCGAGGCGACGGGAGCCCCCGATCCACTGTTGGCGGTGGTCTCGGAGCTGCTCGCGCTGCCGGGAGACGCTGCCGCGCCGGCGATGCCGGCCGCGGCGCCGCCCGTGGCAAGTGCACCCGCGACCATCGTCGCGCCGAGCATCTTGGAGATGTTCATCGGTGAACCTCCTGGTTGGTGTACTGCTCGTCCAACCATCGTGCGTCACGCCGCTAAGCGGGGGCACAGGCGCGTGTAGGGAGTTCGTAAGAGATGGCCGCGCGTGCGCGGCTCGGGCAGACCGACGCGCGCGGCGATCGGGGGCAGCGTGGCGATGGCGCCCCCTGCTATCAATCGCCGCTTGACCCCCTGCGAGCTCCGCCAAGGCTGCACGGCCGACATCGACGGCGTCCTCGAGCTGTGGGTTCGAGCGGAGGCGACGCCGACGGTCACCGACAACATCGACGCGCTGCGCATGCTGCTCGACGTGGATCCCGGCGCTCTGCTGGTGGCCGAGGTGGACGGCAGGATCGTAGGCGCGGTGATCGCGGCCTGGAACGGCTGGCGCGGCAGCTTCTACCGGCTGGCGGTGGATCCGGAGCATCGCGGCCGCGGGTTGGCGACGCACCTGGTGCGCGCGGGCGAGCAGCGGCTGCGCGAGCTCGGCGCGGTGCGGATCGACGCGCTCGCCGCCACCCACGACCCGGTCGCAACCGGCTTCTGGCAGGCCTGCGGCTATCGGCGCCAGTCCGACCGGGCGCGTTTCGTGCTCAACTTCTGAACGCGCCCGCAGGTCGCGGAGTCCAGCGCTCCGGGGCCTGTTCGCTTGTGTGTGCGACTGTCCTGAGAGTATGCGAACATATGTTCGTGCGTTGGAGCAACCTCAGCGAGGATTCCGCAGAGCAGCGCCGTTTGCCGGGCTACCGCGACCCCGCCGCGGTGCGCCGCTTCGAGGCGCCCGAGGCGCTTGAAACGAGGTTCTATGAGGTGCACGCCAAGTCTGTCCTGAACCGCGTGCCCGAGAAGTCGCGCATGCCGTTCCGCTGGACGATCAACCCGTACAGGGGATGTGCGCATGCCTGCGTTTTCTGTTTCGCCAGGCCAACCCACAAGTACCTCGATTTCGACGCCGGGCGCGACTTCGACCGGGAGATCGTGGTCAAGGTCAACGCTCCGGAGGTGCTGAGGGCCGAGCTGGCACGAAAGTCCTGGAAGCACGAGCATGTCGCGCTGGGGACGAATACCGACCCCTATCAGTGGGTGGAGGGCCGCTACAAGCTGATGCAGGGCATCTGGGAGGCGATGCGCGACGCATCGAACCCTTGCTCGGTGCTGACCAAGTCGCCGCTTCTCTTGCGCGACCTCAAGCTGATGCTCGAAATCGGCGAGCGCGCGAGCTTCAGCGCGTGCCTGTCGATCCCGACGCTCGACGAGAAGGCGTGGCGGGCGACCGAGCCCCATACGCCCAACCCGCGCGCACGCCTCGAGGCCGTGGCGGAGCTCAACCGCGCCGGGATACCGACCGGCGTGCTGATCGCTCCGCTGATGCCGGGAATCAACGACGCTCCCCACCAGGTCGAGCAGCTCCTCGAGTTCGCGGCTGATGCGGGGGCGACGAGCGTCGGCGGGGTTGCCCTGCACCTCCGCGGCGAGGTGCGGGGCATCTTCATGGACTGGCTGCGCACGCAGCGGCCGGATCTGGTGCCGCGCTACAACGAGCTCTACCGTCGCGGCGCCTACGCTCCGAGGGAGGAACGCGATCGCCTCTCGCGGATGGTGCGGCGTGGAGGAAGACCGGGCGCTTTCTGGCGCATGCGCCCGTCGACTGGTAACGAGGAGGACGAGGAGCTCCCAGCGCCGCCGGTCCGTCAGGGGAGCCTCTTCTGAGGGTCGCCGCTGGCCCTGGGGTCAGCGCTTGTCGCGCTGGCCCTCTTGCATCCTGTGCGAGATGTCCTCCGAGCCGAGCCTTCGTGCCACGCTGCCGGCAAGCTCGGGCGCAAGGCTTGCGAAGATCGCACCGGCACGCATCGGCAGCGGGGCGACGTCGACCTCGCCACGGTTGCGCTCGATCGCACCCGTGACCGCCCGTGCGACATCCTCGGGACGGCGCGTGCCGACACCCGGGGGGAGCTTGACTTCGGCGTCCGCGAACATGCCGGCGTCGCGGATGAACCCGGGGAAGACCGTCGAGACGCCAACGCCGCTGCCGCGCAGATCGGCACGCAGGCCAGACGAGAAGCCGCGAAGTCCGTACTTCGAGGCGCTGTAGAGCGCTGAACCGGGGCTCGCCGCCTTGCCGGAGAGCGAGGAGACGAACAGCAGGTGGCCCCTGCCACGCCGAACCATGGCCGGCGCCAGGGCGTGGGCGAGCACTATTGGCGCGCGCAGATTCACGTCCAGCGCGCGGTCGATCTCGCCGATCGAGAACGAGTCCAGTGTCCCCGCTGCCGGCAACGCGGCGTTGGCGACGAGGATGTCCACCTCTCCGGCCTCAGCGGCGAGACGGTCCACCTCCTCCGGCCGGCTGAGATCGACCGTCAGCGCGCGGGCGTCGAGCTCGTCGGCGAGCGGATCAAGGATGTCGCCGCGGCGACCCGTCAGGATCAACCGGGCGCCGCGAGCCCCGAGGGCACGGGCGATCGCCTGCCCAATACCTCCCGTCGCGCCGGTGAGCAGGACGGTGCACCCAGAGATCTGCACGAGCTGTGAGCCTATCGGCATGCAGATCATCGCGCTGTTCGGGCCTACTGGCGTGGGAAAGACCGCGGTCGCGCTGGCTCTCTCCCGGCTCCTGCGCGAGCGCGGAGAGCATCCGGTCGCGGTCTCAGCCGATGCACTGCAGGTGTATGCCGGCCTCGAGACGCTAACCGGCGTCGCGACGCCCGCCGAGCGGGCGGGCCTGGAACACCGCCTCGTATCGTTCCTTCCGATCGACGCGACCTTCAGCGTGGGACAGTATGCCGAGCTCGCCCACGCCGAGATAGACGGGCTGCTCGCGAGTGGCAGACGCCCGCTCGTCGTCGGCGGCACCGGCCTCTATCTACGCGCCGCTTTGACCGAGCTCGACCTGCGCCCGCCGCCGCCGGAGGGCGTACGCGAGCGCTGGAGCGGCGAGCTACAGAAGCTCGGGGCTCCACGCCTGCATGCGCAACTCATCGAGCGTGCCCCGTGGGCGGCCGACCGGATCGACCCGCACGACCGCCAGCGCATCGTGCGGGCGCTCGAGCTGCTCGACCTCGGTGAGCTCGAGCCACCGGAGGGCCCATCGCAGCTGTGGGGCTCGGAGCTGCGGCACCCAACGCTGCTCGTCGGCTTGACCATGCAGCGCGAGGCGCTGTATGCGGCGATCGACGCCCGCGTCGAGTCGATGATCGCCGCGGGCGCGGCGGAGGAGGTGCGGCGCGCGCACGCCGGCGGGGCGTCTGAGACGGCCCGCAAGGGGCTCGGCTTTCAGGAGCTGTTGAGCGGTGACGTCGAGGGGATGAAGCGGCGGACGCGCAACTACGCCAAGCGCCAGCTGACCTGGATGCGGAAGCTCGCCGACGTGCGCGTGATGGACGTCACCGGCCGCGACCCGGCCGCGGTGGCGCGGGAAATCCTAGACTCCGGCGCTCGATGAGGTTCGAGAAGTGGCAGGCGCTCGGAAACGACTATCTGATCGTCGAGCGGGACGAGCTCCCGTTCGAGCTGACGCCCGCGCGCGTGCGACGTCTATGCGAGGGCCACTTCGGGGTCTTCGCCGACGGCGTGCTCATGCTCTCGGCCCCGACGGACCCGGACAATGTTGCCGACCTGCGCATCTTCAACCCGGACGGCTCGGAGGCTGAGCTGTCGGGCAACGGGGCGCGCGAGGCGATCCTCTATCTGCGCCGGCGCGGCTGGACGGATCGGGACGCCTTCTCGATCAGCACGGCCGCTGGTGTGATCCGCCCGACGATCACCGGTCCTGACACATGCCGCGTGGACATGGGCACGGCCACGCTGCAGTCCGCCGACTTCCCCGCCGGGCCGCCGGACGGCCGCGGTGAGATCGTCGCCAACGGACGGCGCTGGTCGTTTCGGCACGTCTCGATCGGCAACCCGCAGTGTGCGATCAGGGTCGACTCCGCAGAGGAGCTCGAGACGCTCGACCTGGGGGAGATCGGACCGGCGATCGAAGCCGACGCGCAGTTTCCCAACCGCACAAACGTGTCGTGGTACACAGAGCTCGAGCCAGGCCGGGCCGGCGGTGCGTCTCGTCTTCGTGCTCGGATCTTCGAGCGCGGTGTGGGGGAGACCCTGTCATCGGGAACGGGCGCGAGCGGGGCGGCGGTCGCATATCGGCAGGAGCGGGGAATGCCTGGCGGCGACGTTCACGTCGTCGTCCTGCTCGACGGCGGCGAGCTGGAGGTCGAGGTGGGGGAGGATCTTCGGATCAACCTGACAGGCTGGGCGAGGCCCGTGTTCGAGGGACGCCTCAGCGACGACTTCACAAAGGAGCTGCATGAGACCGAGTAAGCGCTTGGAGCGCATCCCGCCATACGCGTTCGCCCAGCTTGAGGGCAAGATCGCGGAGAAGCGTGCGGCGGGAGTCGATGTGATCAGCCTCGGCATCGGCGACCCCGACCGCCCGACGCCACCGCTGATCGTCGAGGCCATGCAGGAGGCGGTGACCGAGCCCGAGACCCACCGCTACCCGTCCAACCGCGGGCGCGAGGACTTTCGGGGGGCGGTGCGAGACTTCTATGCGCGGCGCTTCGACGTCACGCTGGACCCGGCCACGGAGATCATCCCGGCGATCGGCGCCAAGGAGGCGATCTTCAATCTCAACCTCGCCTTCCTTGACCCCGGCGACTATGCGCTCGCCGCCGATCCGGGGTACCCGGTCTACACCGGCGGGCCGTGGCTGGCGGGCGCCGAGCCCGTTCTGATGGCGCTCGAGCCGGAGCATGGCTTCGTGCCGGACCTCGGTGCAATCGAGGCAGAGGTGGCGCAGAGGGCTCAGCTGATGTTCCTGAACTATCCGAACAACCCCACCGGCGCGGTCGTGCCCGAGGGGTTCTTCGAGCGGGTTGTCGACTTCGCGCGCGCGTACGACATCCTGGTCGTGCACGACAATGCTTATTCGGAGATCGCCTTTGACGGCTACCGCGCGCCGTCGTTTCTGGCGACGCCCGGCGCCAAGGAGGTCGGCATCGAGGTCTTCTCGCTGTCGAAGGGCTACAACATGACCGGCTGGCGCTGTGCGGTCGTGGTCGGCAACGCGCAGGCGCTCGAGACGTACTGGCGGCTGAAGACGAACATCGACTCCGGGCTGTTCGAGGCCATACAGCTCGCCGGCGTGGCGGCGCTCTCGCCGGACGCCGACGCCGAGGTGGCATCGATGAGCGAGCTATACCGTCGCCGGCGCGACCTCGTCTGCGAGGCGCTTCGCGGCATCGGCGTCGACGTGCGTCCCCCGCACGGAACGATCTACGTGTGGGCGCCGGTCCCCGAGGGGTTTGCGAGCTCTTCGGCCTATTGCGAACACGTGCTCGAGCAGGCTGGCGTCGTGCTCTCGCCCGGCGCCATCTACGGCCCGGCCGGCGAGGGCTGGTTTCGCATCTCGCTGACGACCCCCGATGACCGCCTGATGGAGGCGGTCCAGCGGCTAGGTGAGCTCGCGAAGACGTCCTAGACTGGATGGTGGATGGATAGAAGTCGCAACGGCCGCAGCACCTCAACGCGCGGCGCGCCTCACCCCTCAGGCAACGGACTCGAGCCCACGCAGCGTGCGCGCCAACGCGCCTTCTGCATCGCGGCGCTGCCCGAGGGAGACGACCTCGGCGAGCTCGCCGAGCTGCTTCGCACGGCCGGGGTAGCCGTCGCCGGCGAGATGATCCAGCAGCGCGAGCAGCCCCACCCGAACACCTACCTCGGCCCCGGCAAGGTGGTAGAAGCGAAGGCCGCCGCGATCGCCTGCGACGCGAACCTGATCGCCTGCGATGACGAGCTGACCGCCCGCCAGGAGCGCAACCTCGAGGAGGCGATCGGGCTGCCGGTCGTCGACCGGACCACGGTGATCCTCGACATCTTCGCCTCGCACGCCGGTAGCGCCGAGGGCAAGCTGCAGGTCGAGCTCGCGCAGCTCGAGTACAACCTCGCCCGCATGCGCGGGTTGTGGAGCCACCTCGAGCGCCTCGGCGGTGGCATCGGCACGAGAGGCCCAGGGGAGACCCAGATCGAGACCGACCGCCGCCTGGCGCGCGACCGGATCGCGACCCTGCGTCGCCGTCTGGAGCACGTCAAGGGCACGCGCGCCGTGCAGCGTGCCGAGCGCGAGCGCGCAGCGCTGACCACGATTGCGCTCGTCGGCTACACCAACGCCGGCAAGTCGACGCTCCTGAACGTGCTCACCGGCTCGGATGTCGGTGTGCGCGACCGCCTGTTCCACACCCTCGATCCGACGATCCGGACCCTGCGCTTGGCTGGCAGGCCGTACCTGCTGACCGACACGGTCGGGTTCATCAGCAAGCTGCCCCACCAGCTGGTCGACGCTTTCGGCGCGACGCTCGAGGAGACCCGGCGCGCCGAGTTGCTCGTGCACGTGCTCGACGGCTCCGCGCCCGAGGAGCAGGTTGGCGTCATGCGACGTTCGGTTGAGCAGACCCTCGAGGAGATCGGCGCGGGCGAGCGTCCGCGCCTGCTGGTGCTCAACAAGGTCGACCTGCTCGACGATGCGGCGCGCGAGGAAGTGCGGCTGCGCCATCCGGAGGCGGTGCTCGTGAGTGCAGCGACCGGCGAGGGGCTCGAACAGCTCGGCGAGCGCATCGAGCGGGAGCTCGCCCACAGTCTGCGACGGGTCGACCTGCTCGTTCCCTATGCGGACGGTGGCAGCCTGGCCGAGCTGCACGAAGTGGCTGGGGACGTCAGCCGCGAGAACACGCCGGACGGCGTCCGCGTGAACGCGTTGGTGCCGGCGCAGATGGCCGCGCGCATGGCGCGCTTCGCGGTGGCGTCCTAGCGGTCGTCGCCGCTGCCCGAGAGCACTCCGCGGCGCTGGCGGGAGAGGAGCTTCTCGAGATTCGCCTGTGCGACCTCGTCGAGATCCAGCCCGAGCTCGGTGGCGATCTGCGCGACGTACCACAGCACGTCGCCGAGCTCCTTGGACATCGCCCGGCGGCGCTCGTCGGTGAGCGTGCCGCCGTCGTCGCGAATCACCTTCTTGGCATGCTCGGCAACCTCGCCGGCCTCGCCGGCCAGGCCGAGCGCGGGGTAGGCAAGCCAGGCCGAGCGCGGGTACTCGGCGGTGCCGCGCGAGAGCTGCTGGTAGTCGGAGAGCTCGATGGGCGCGATCGTAGTGACCGCCGCGGTCGCCAGGCGAGCGCGACCCCCGAGTTTGCGGAGACCGATTAGCCGACCTGCACGCCCGCCGCCCGGCCGGCGTTGGCGTGCGCGGCGCGCTCCAGCGTGTCGTCGAGCGGCGCGAGCTCGTGCGGCTGCAGCCCAAGAGCGCGGGCGATCAGCCAGTCGGCGAACCACGTGTTCTTCGGCAGCAGCGGACCGTGCAGGTAGGTGCCGATCGTATTGCCGCTCCTGGCGCCCTCCATGCCGCTGCGACCGTCGTTTCCGTGGCCCTTGAGCACTCGCCCGAGCGCATCCTGGCCCGGGCTCAGCCTCGTGCGACCGCCGTGGTTCTCGAACCCAACGAGCAGCTCGGCTCCCCCGGTGTGGTCAAGCGAGACCTCGATTGCGATGTTGCCGATCAGGCGATGGGCGTCCTCGCGGACCGTCTCGACGTCAAGCAGCCCGACGCCCTCGATCCGCTCCCGGCCGAGGGTGTAGGAGCGCCCGAGCAGCTGATAGCCCCCACAGACGCCCAGAACCACGGCCCCGCGCGTGGCCGCGGCATGCAGCCCCGACCGCTTGGTTTCGATCAGGTCCTGCGCACACAGCAGCTGGTCGCGGTCCTGGCCGCCGCCGAGATAGAAGAGCTCGTGCGCGTCCGCGTCCAGCGGCTCCCCGAGGCCGCTCGAGGCCAGCTCGAAACCGATGCCCCGCCACGAGCAGCGGCGCTCGAGCAAGAGCAGGTTGCCTCGGTCCGCGTAGATGTTCAGCAGGTCGGGGTAGAGCGCGCAGACGCGCAGCCGACGCCCGCTCGCCCCTACGCCCTCGGCGTCAGGCACGAAGCATCACGACGACGCTGCCGAGGTGCTCATCCGTCGGCCCGACCGTCCGGGCCTCCACCGAGCGCAGCCCTGCCTCGCGGCCCTCGCGTTCCAGCTGCGAGCGGCTCACGCGCGCCAGCTCGACTACGTCGCGCTCAGCGGGCAGCTGCGCCTCGCGATGTCCCTGGCGGACGACGCGTCGCTCGCGCACGATCAGGATGCTTGCGATGCGCGCGCGCACTCGTATCGCGCGGCTGACGTAGAGGTCCCCGGCAAAGCGGCCGACATCCTCCTCGGGTCCGGCGTCGCCGGCGGCGCAATCGAACTGCTCGAGGTCAGTGACGATCGCGCAGGCGAGCAGGCCGCCCGGACGCAGATGTGCCCGGGCGCGGCGCAGAAACGCGACGCGTTCAGAAGAGCCCCCGAGCAGCTGAACCGTTTGCATCGCCGCGATGCAGAGCGCGAAGTCACCGCGTCCGGCGTCGAATGTGCGGGCATCGGCGCAGACCGTCTCGAGCGCCATCCCGGCGGCGCGCTCGCCGAGCGCCAGCAGCAGCTCGCGATCGGTGTCCACTGCCGTGACGCGGTGGTCTGCGCGCAGCAGGTCGAGCGCCACGCGCCCTGTCCCGGCGCCGACATCGAGGATCGCGCCCGGCTGACGGCGCGTCTCCGCGTCGGCGAGCTCGCGCCAAAGAGCAAGATCGGCGCGGTAGGGCCCGCACTCGACGTCGTGCCACATAACGCCCGGCGATCGGACCTCTGCCTGTGACGGCGCGACGCCCCGCCGCCCTTGGGAGGAGCTCACGCCCACGCGCTGCTCGCCTCCCCACGGGCGACGAGCAGATCTCGAAGCGAGAGCATCGCCGTATAGGTTGGCAGGGCGTAGAGAGGCGCGTCGCCATCCGGGCGGTCGGCGGCAGCCTCGCGCAGCGCACGGGCCAGGTCCGGTTGAACACGGATGCGCGCGGGATCGACTCCGGCGTACTTCAACCGCACGGCGAGCTCCGGCGCGCGCGTGCCGCTGCAGGTCACCTGTCGGATCCGGCCGGCGAGCAGCTCGAAGTCGGCGTCCCAGATCCAGGAGACGTCGCGACCGTCGGCGATGTTGTCGTTGAGCACCGAGAGCAGGTCGTGCTGGCCGGGCTCGAGCGCGAGGGTGCGCAGCACCTCGTTGGCGCCGGCCGGGTTCTTGACGAGCATTATCCGTAGCTGCCGAGGGCTGGCCGGCGTGCCTTCGACCGGTTGACCGCCGTTCGGGGCGAGTAGGACCGTCTCGGCGCGGCCGAACGCCGCTCGAGTGCTCGCGAGCCCCTCGACGATGATCTGCAGCGGGATCTCGAGAGCGGTGGCGAGCGCGGCGGCCGCCAGCGCGTTGTAGACGTTGTAGAGGCCCGGTAGTGCCAGCAGGACGTCGGCTTCACCTGCCGGGGTGTGCAGCGTGAAGCGCCCCGACCGCACGCCTTCCAGTCTCACCTCTGTGGCGCTCACCGACGGCGTGGGACGCTGCTGGCCGCAGCTGGGGCAGTGATAGTGGCCAAGATGCCCGAGATAGACGGCGTCGAACACGTACGGAGCGCCGCAGCGACGGCAGTGCTTCGCGTCGACCGCATGCGCCATCCCGGACAGCGACAGCGAGGCATCGTCCAGGCCGAAGTAGACGGCATCGGCGTGCTCGCGACCGATGTCTGCGATCAACGGATCGTCCGCGTTGAGCACCAGCTGAGAGCTTCCCTCGCGCAGGACCGTCGCCCAGCGTTCGGCGATCGCATCAAGCTCGCCGTAGCGGTCGAGTTGGTCGCGGAACAGGTTGCCGAGCAGGATCGCGCGTGGCTCAAGTTCCCGGGCGAGCGATGCGAGCCACATCTCGTCGACCTCGAACAGCCCGAGCTGGGCGTCGATCCCGGCACGCATGTGAGCCGCCGCGAGCAGGCTCGTGGCGATGCCCCCGGCCATGTTGGCGCCCGCCTGGTTGTGGACCAGCGGCAATCCTGCTCGCTCGAAGATGCTCGCGGCCATCGCAGCCGTGGTGGTCTTGCCGTTGGTCGCCGAGATCAGCACGCTGCCGCGCGACAGCCGGGCGCCGAGCGTGCCGATCGCTCCAGGCGCCAGACGCATCAGCACCTTTCCCGGAATGCTCGTCGCGCCACCGCCGCGCAGGCGCGCGAGCGCACCGACTCCGCGCGCGAGCGCGAGCTTCACGGGCAGGGTGTCCGGCATCAGCCTGCCGTCTGCGACCGCCCGGTCGGCGGCGCCTGCGCGGCCGCCGCCGGGTCGGCGGCTGTGGAGAGGGGGGAGGGCGCCGCGAAGGCTGAGTCGGTAGGGCCGTCGGCCGGGGTGAGCATCATGACCGCGCCCCGGAGCGCACTCACGCGAAGCGGCAACTCGCCGATCGGATCCCCGTCGGCATACATCGTGAACGGGCGGTCGGCGCGGATGGAGACCTCTCGAGCGCGAAACACGCGGACGCAGGGCTCGTGCACGTGCGCCCCACTGAACACCTTCGGAAGGATTCTCGTGAGGAACCTGAGCTTGCTTATGTTTTCGAGGACCATCACCTCGAGCAGCCCATCGTCGAGCATCGCATCCGGCGCCGCCCGCATGCCACCGCCATAGGCCTTCGAGTTCGCGGCTCCGATCGAGTAGGCGCTGAAGACATGTCGCTCCCCCGGAGGGTCGAGCTCGATCTCAAAGCGCGCAGGGCGCCAGGACAGCAGCGCGCGCAGAGCGCCGTAGGCGTACACCAGACCGCCGAGCCATGCCGGAGCCTCGTTGGCAATCCGGTTGGCATCGCTGTCGAACCCGACGGAGGCGATGCCCACGAACGCCCGACCTGCCGCGGAGGCGGACTCCGCGGCCACCTCGCCGAGATCCATCGCCCGCGGGACGCCGTCGGCGATCGTCGCGCACGCGGCAACGGCGTCCTCGTCGATGCCGAGCACGCGCACCAAGTCGTTGCCGCGTCCGCCTGGAAGCACCCCGAGCACCGCGCCCGGCACCGCCCGCATGGCGTCGGCGAGCGCGCCGACCATGCCGTCGCCGCTGAGCGCCACGACAGTCTCTCCCGCGCCCGCAGCCTCGAGGCCGAGACGGCGTGCGTGGTCGAGGTCGCGCGTATCGACGCGTCTGACCGCAAGGCCGTGCTGGCGCAGCCTGCGCTCGACCTCAGGCGCGAGGCGACCCGCCTTGCCGCCACCGGCGGCCGGGTTGACGATCAGGCAGATCGAAGCGGACACGAAGCCAGCCTAGTGCTCCTCCGCGCAGCAGCCGCGTGATGTCTAAGAGCGCGCCTCGGCGCGCGCCCGGTCGCGCCTTCGTCGCCCGATCGCAGCGGCGACGCCGAGGACGGCGATGACCACGAACAGGCCCAGCAGCACCGCCGGCGCGAGGCCGAGCCCACCGAACGGCAGCGACACGAGCTCGACGATCCCGAGCCCGACGGCGAGCATCGCTGCGACCAGCGCGATGATCAAAAGCACGCCTCGAAGGCGGGCGAGGATGCCCGCCGACCCCGGAGGTATGAGCAGCCCCATCGCGCGCAGCGCGAACATCTGTCGTCCGCTCGGCGGCGCCTGGCCGAGCCGCTCCACCGCGTCCTTGAGGTCTCCGGCGCGACGTTCGGCTAGGGCCAGCGAAGCATCCGCCATGCGCCGTAGCTGCATGCGTTCCTGCGGTCGCGCAGCGGCAATCGCGCGCTGGAAATAGCCACGGGCTGCCTCTGCGTCGAAACGCTCGGAAGCGCGCGCGCCGAGAATCGCCAGCGCCGCCGACTTGTATTTGGTCTCCGCTTTGAGCTCCTCGTCCGAGCGCTGCTCGAGCGCTTGGATCGCCTCGAGCGTGCCGCGCTGCTCGAGGCGGACCTGGCGTGGTTTGGGGGCCATGGAGGGCCATTCTATGGTGTGAGCACCGTCCGCGCCGGTGCTGCGCCAGCCACCGTCGCTGCGCTCGTGCAACGGGAGGGCGAGCGCTATGCTCGCCGCGTGTGGAGTTGCGGCCCGCGATCGTCGAGTTACCGTGCAGCGGCCTGCTCCGTGATGGTCGCATTCGCGTTGGCGTTCGCAGGCTCGATCGCTCCGGCGGCGATGTCCGCCGGCTTGAACCCTGGGAACGCGTTCAGCGAACTGGCGGGTGGCGGCCAAGAAACGACTCCCACCACCACGACGACAAACAAGACGACGACGAGCTCCGCCTCGACGGAACCGACCAACTCTCACACCGTGGCGCTCCTCGCGCTGGCGGCGGCTGCGGTGCTGCTGGGCGGGATCGCCTTCGTGATCGTGCGCGATGCGCGCAAGGTCGCCCCGGCGGGCGACCCGGACGCCATCGAACGGGGCTCAGCGCGGGAATCCGCGGCTAGGTTGCGCAGGCGACGCGCGAAAGCCAAGGCCGCGCGCCAGCAGCGCAAGCGCAACCGCTAGCTCAGAGCGCGACGCCCACTCGCCGTCTGCTTCTCACCACGGTGCGGATGCGCGCCGGGGAGGGCGGTGCCGGATCGCCATGCGGGCCGCGCCGCGGGTTGCGCGGCAGCGGGCCGCGCGGATGTGGGTCAGTCGGCCCCCCTGGCAGAGCCTTGGAACCGCCGTCCTCTTCCGAGGAGTCCTGCGCCTCGGGGGCGCGCATCGACTCGTCGTAGCGGAAGGGAACCCACAACAGCAGCCCGGCGATCGGAAGCTTAATCAGCGCGGCGAGCAAGACCATCCAGACCCACAGTGGCATCTCCCCAGCGATGCTACTACTGCGCTGTGGATTCGCAAGTTGCAAGCGAGCTCGAGAGCCTCGCCGAGGAGATCGGCGGCTGTCGTCGCTGCCCCCGGCTGGTCGCATGGCGCGAGGAGGTGGCGCGAGAGCGTCGCGCGTCGTTCGCGCAGCAGGCGTACTGGGGCCGGCCTCTGGCGGGATTCGGCGACCCGTCGGCGCGGATGGTGCTCCTCGGGCTCGCCCCGGCGGCGCACGGCGCCAACCGCACGGGCCGCATGTTCACCGGCGACCGCTCCGGCGACTTCCTCTTTGCCGCGCTGGCGCGAGCAGGCCTTGCCAACCAGGCCGAGTCGACGGCCGCCGGCGACGGGCTGACGCTGAGCGGCGCATGGATCACGGCCGCGGTGCGCTGCGCGCCACCTGGCAACCGGCCCACATCGGTCGAGCGCGACGCGTGTCTACCGTGGGGCGTGCGCGAGCTGCAACTGCTCGAGAACGCTCGCGTAATCGTCTGTCTGGGTGGCTTCGCGTGGGATGCGGCCCTGCGGCTGAAGTCCCGGATAGCGGGCTCGGAGACGATCCCTGCGCGACCGCGGCCGCGATTCGGCCATGGTGTCGAGCTGCCGGGCGAGCCCTGCTCGCTGATCGGCTGCTACCACCCGAGCCAACAGAACACTTTCACCGGCAGGCTCACCGAGCCGATGATCGACGCGGTGCTCGAACGTGCGCAGCAGTTGGCCGGCGGCCCAGGCGAGTTGGGCTAAGCGGACCGTCGTTCGCTTAGCCGCGTGCCGACCGTTCGTCCACCGGGGCCGCCGGCAGCGCTACAGTTTGCACGTCGTGTGAGCGGCTGCCGTGGCCGCTCCGGGAGGTGTGATGCGGAGCGTCATCGCAGCGATCGCAGGGGTCTTCGGGGCTCTCTTGGTCGCGAACATGCTCGGCGTGGCGTCAGCGGAAGCCCCCACCGGTTCGCCTCTGCGCACGGTGAGCGTCGGCGGCGTAGCCAAGGTGCCGATCGCGCAGAACGCCGATGCCGCGACGGCGACGGCGGCCTATCGGCAGGGGATGGCCGCGGCGGTCACCGACGGTGAGAGCAAGGCGGCGTTTCTCGCGAACAAGGCCGGCGCGACACTCGGCGTCGTGCAGAGCCTGACCGAGGGCGGCGGCTACATCGGGTGCACCGGGGGCGCGGAATCGGAATACGTTCAGTACCAGGGCGAACAGCCAGACTTCCCAGCCCCGGCTGGGGGCGGGGGACCGGTTCGCCTGTCGGCAGGTGCCTCGCCACCACCCCCGGCACCGGAAATCCGCAGGCCCAGCAAGAAGCGGCGCAAACACAGGACTCCGCGGGCCAAGAAAGCAGCCGCGGCAGGCTGCACGCTGACCGCGCAGGTCTCGCTCGTCTACACCATGAGTTGAGCCGCGCAGCGGACCGTCGGCGGGCGCCGCGTTGCAGCCGGCGCGAAGCTGGCGCTCCCGAACTAACCTCACCGCCGTGCCCTACACGACCGCGGACGCCAGGCAGCAGCTGCTCGACACACTGGCGGACGCGACAGAGCAACTCGGTTCGGCCGTGGCGGCCCTGAGCGAGGCCTACGAAGCGCTCGATGAGGGGACAGGCGAACGGCTCGAGCACGTGCTCTTCCGCCCAGTGCAGGCGGCCTACGGCAGGGCGCAGCGCACGCATGCCGACTTCGCTGGCCGTCACGGTCTCCCGGAGCGCGAGTTCACGCCAGCCATCGCCGGTGCTCCCTCGAGAGGGGTCAAGGGCTTCCTCGACGACGCCGTCCAGGCGGTCGCAAACGCCGACACGACGCTGGCGACGCTCCAGGACTCGATGCTTCCCGTCGAGGTGGGGGACCCCCAGCTGCGAGCCGGCCTCGAGGACGTTCGCTCGCGCATAGGGGACGTGGGCGGCAATGCGCGTGAGCTGGTGCGCACTATCGGTCGCTGAGCCGCACGCGCGCGGGTCTCTACGCCACCGGCGCCCCGTTTGCGGTGAGCACCACGTCGATGTTTCCGCGGGTCGCATTGGAGTAGGGGCAGACCGTGTGTGCCACACGGACCAGATCGACGGCCGTCTCGGCCTCGGGGACGCTGGGGAGCGTGACGTCAAGCTCGACGCCTAGGACGAAGCCGCCTTTGCCGTCAGGCGAGAGGGAGACTTTCGAGTCGATTTCCGCGTCCGAGGTGTCGGCCTTGGCTCGCCGCCCAACGACGCCGAGCGCCCCCTCAAAGCACGCCGCGTAGCCCACGGCGAACAGCTCCTCGGGGTTCGTTCCTCCTCCTGGACCGCCCATCTCCTCGGGTATCCGCAGGTCCACCTCCAGCGCATCATCGCTCGTGCGCCCGTGTCCCGCGGCACGCCCGCCGGTCACGTGAGCTTCAGCCGTATAAATGGTCTTTGCCATCGTCTGCCCTTCATTCGCCGGTCGATTTTTAGCATCATGGCAGGCAGGCAACGCCGTCCCCGCTAAAGCTCCGGCGCTATCCCTCCGATAGTTAGGACGTGCCTACTCACCGGGACTACCCCTGGGAGCGCGACGAGGCTCGTGAACGCCAACGCCTTCAAGGCGGGCCAGGGGCCGGCCGAGCTCCGGTATCGGCGCCGCGCGAGCTCGCGTCGCATCACCGCAGCGCAGCGAAGCCGGCGCGGCGCCGCAGGCGACGGCGGATGCCGCGTTTGGTGATGACCCACTCCGAACGTCGGCTGTTGCGATGGATCGTCGTGCTCGGAATCCTCGCGGGTGGATGGATCACGCACCGGGGTGTCTGGCTGGTCTGGTGAGAGCGCATCGAACAAGCGCGATCGGCGGAAGCCGAGACGGCACGCCGCGCCGCGACAGCGCCAGTTCCGGCATGCG
>JAOPZB010000231.1 GCA_025964355.1 Solirubrobacterales bacterium
GGGGGCCTGCTCGTCGCCGTCGAGCCCGAGCGCGCACAGGACATTCCGGGCATCGCGGTCGGCCGGATCGTGTCCGGTGATCCCGGCGCGCTGCTGGTCGTATAGTCGCCTGCACGCGAGGAGCGGCCGGGGCCGGTGCCCCAGTCGGCCTTCAAAGCCGGCGAGCCGTGGCAGCCCCACGGTGCGAAGGTTCGACTCCTTCGTCGCTCCGTCGATGACAGCCGACGACCCTGAGATACCGACGGCGAAGCGAGCGACGACCGCGCCGCAGGAGGCGCCGGGCGCAGAGACGCGCAGGCGGCTGCGCGAGCTGCCGTCGGTGGACCGGCTCGCCGTCTCCGTCGCTCGCGCAGAGCTCGCCGAGCGCCGTCGCGAGCTGCTCGCCGGCGAGCCCGGCGAGGACGACCTGCTCCAGCGCGCGCGCGCCCGGCTGCGGCCTTCCCTTCGGCGGGTGCTGAACGCGACGGGAGTGATCGTCCACACCAATCTCGGGCGCGCGCCGCTGGCGCCCGCGGCACGCGAGGCGGTCGCGCGAGCGGCCCGCGGATACAGCAACCTGGAGCTCGACCTCGACAGCGGCGGCCGCGGCTCGCGCCGGACCCACATCGAGGCTCTGCTGCGCGAGCTGACCGGCGCGGAGGCGGCGCTCGTGGTCAACAACTGCGCCGCCGCCGTTCTGCTGGCGGCCGCGGCGCTGGCCGGGCAGGGGCGCGAGCTGGTCGTCTCCCGCGGCCAGCTGGTGGAGATCGGGGGCGCCTTTCGGATCCCGGAGGTCATCGCACAGGCCGGCGCGCGCCTGGTCGAGGTCGGCACGACGAACCGAACGCGACTGGCTGACTATGAGGGTGCGATCGGACCGAACACGGGGGCGGTCCTGAGGGCGCATCCATCGAACTTCCGGACGCTCGGGTTCGTCGAGCACGTCGAGATCGAGGAGCTCTGCGGGCTGCCGGTCGCGGTGATCGACGACATCGGCTCGGGCGTGCTGGCCGAGGACATCGAGCTGCTCGCCGAGGAGCCGGCCGTGCGGCGCTCGGTGCGCGCGGGCGCCGCGCTCGTGTGCTTCTCGGCAGACAAGCTCCTCGGCGGGCCGCAGGCCGGCATCATCGTGGGCCAAGCCGACGCCGTCGCCGCCGCCTCGCGGCATCCCCTCGCACGCGCGCTGCGCATCGACAAGCTGTCGCTCGCGGCGCTCGAGGCCACGCTCGCCCTTTACCGCGACCCTGAGCTCGCGAGGCGAGAGGTCCCGGTGCTCGCCATGCTGACCGCGCGGCCGGCCGAGCTGCAGGCGCGCGCCGAGCGCCTGGCCGAGGCGACCGGGGGAAGGGTGGTACAGAGCACCGCCCGCGTGGGCGGCGGCGCGCTACCCCTGCTGGAGCTGCCGGGGCCGGCCGTCGCGCTGGACGCGGGAGCGGGCGGCCCAGAGGCCCTGGCCCTGGCCCTGAGGCAGGGCGAGCCGCCCGTCATCGCGCGAATCCAGGACGGCGGGCTGCTGCTCGATCCCCGCACCCTGAGCGACGAGGAAGCGGTGCAGGCGGCCGCGGCGATCGCAGCGGCGCTCGCATGAGCGCCGCCGCGCAGCCGCTGACCGTCGGGACGGCCGGCCACGTCGACCACGGCAAGAGCGCGCTCGTGGCGGCGCTGACCGGGGCCCGCACCGACAGGCTCCCGGAGGAGCAGGCGCGCGGCATGACGATCACGCTCGGCTACGCGCCACTGCATCTGCCGGGGGGTCGCGTTCTCTCGCTCATCGACGTGCCGGGGCACGAGCGGCTCGTGCGCATCATGGTCTCGGGCGCAAGCGGGATCGACCTGTTCCTGCTCGTGATCGCCGCCGACGATGGCGTCATGCCACAGACGGTCGAGCATCTGCGCGTGCTGCGGGCACTCGACGTCCGCGCCGGAGTCGTCGCCGTGACGAAGGCCGACCTCGCCGATCCGGCGCCCGTCGTGGGCGCCGCCGAGGCGCTGGTGCCGCAGGCGGCGGTCATGGCCTGCTCGACGCGAACGATGGCCGGGGTCGATGAGGTCGCGGCCGCACTCGAGCGCGTCGCCTCGGGCGTGCGCAGCCGCGCCGACGAGGCAGGCCCGTGCGTGCTGCACGTCGATCGCGTCTTCAGCATCCGAGGGGCCGGCACCGTCGTCACCGGGACGCTCTGGTCCGGCCGGCTCGCGCGTGGCGATCGGCTGGCGCTGCTGCCGGCGGGCCGTGGTGTCCGCATACGCGGTGTGCAGGTCCACGACCGCGCCGTCGAGCAGGCCGACGCCGGGCAGCGCGTCGCCGTCAACCTCACCGGCGTGGGTCGCGACGAGGTGGCGCGCGGCGATGTGCTGGCGGCGAGCGATTCGACGCTTCGCGCAACGCACATCCTCGACGCCGTCCTTGAGCTACACGGCCAGCCCGCCGAGGGCGAGCGCGTGCACGTCCACCATGGCACGCGCGAGAGCGCCGGGCGGCTCGTGCCCCTCGGCGAGGACTACTGGCAGCTGCGCCTTGCGCGCGGCCTGCTCGCCGCCGCCGGAGACCGCATCGTCGTGCGCAGCGTCAGCGTCCCCGACACGCTCGGCGGGGGCCGCGTGCTCGACCCTACCGCCCGTCGCCACGGTCCCTCGGAGGCCCTGCGCGGGCGTCTCGCTCGGATGCGCCGCGGCGCACCGGCCGACCCAGGGGAGGGGCGCCGCGAGCCAGGGGGGCGGCTCCGCGGCGCGTCGCCCGGTCGCTCGCAACC
>JAOPZB010000027.1 GCA_025964355.1 Solirubrobacterales bacterium
TCGGCCTGACGATCCCGCCGATGAAGCAGTTCGGCCCGATGCTGATCGTCTGGGGCGCGGCGATGGCGACGCTCCTGCTCACGCGCGAGCTCGGAACGTCGCTGATGTTCTACGGCGCCTTTCTCGCGTTGCTCTACGTCGCCACCGGACGCTTCTCGTTCCCGCTGATCGGCCTGGTGCTGTTTGCGCTCGGGGCGTGGTATCTCGCCGGCCACGTCGGCCACGTCCACTCCCGCGTGCTCGCCTGGGAGCACCCGCTCGACCCGACCCTCTACAAGACTCCCGGCGGCAGCTACCAGCTCGCGCAGTCCCTGTTCGCACAGGCCGATGGGGGGCTGCTGGGCACCGGCTTCGACCAGTCGCTGCTGCGTGGCGCCCACCACGGCGCGCCGATCCTGCCGGTCCCGGAAAGCGACATGATCTACGCCGTCATCGTCAACGAGCTCGGGCTCGTCGGGGGCGTCGCGCTGCTGCTCGTCTACCTGCTGCTGGTGGCGCGCGGCCTGAAGACGGCGGTCCTCGCCCGCGACTCCTTCTCCAAGCTGCTGGCGACCGGGTTGTCGTTCGTGATCGGCATGCAGGTGTTCGTGATCGTCGGCGGCGTGACGCGGGTGATCCCCCTCACCGGCGTGACGCTCCCGTTCGTCGCCTACGGCGGATCCTCTGTCGTGATGAACTTCGTGCTCGTCGCGCTGCTGCTGGTCGTCTCCGATCGCGCGCGACGGCCATACCAGCGGGTGGCGCGCGGCTGAGGCTTGCGCAGGGCGCGCCGCCGCGCGGGCGTGCCGTGCACGCGGTGGCGAGCGTGCACGGGGGCGGGCCCGCAGGTGAGCGCGCCGGCTCGTCGAAAGAGCGTCCGGAGATGCGGAGCTCGACCACCACGCACGCCACGCCGCGCCTCCTGCTCAGGCGGTTGCCCGGCTCGGGGCACGGACCGGAAGGCGGTCTGCTCGCGGCACGCTCGGGGGCCGACGGCCTCTGCTCGCCGGCCGGCCTTCATCGCCGGCCATGGCTGGACCGCCTTGGCCGCGCGCTCGCCCAGGACCTGTTCGTGCTGCATTTCCAGCCGATCGTCTCGCTCGCCGATGGCGCCGTCTCGCATTACGAGGCGCTGGTGCGCCTGGCCGACGAGCCGGGCGGCCGCCTCGTGGCGCCAGGGCGCTTCCTGCCCGCGGCCGAGCGCTACGGGCTGATCCGCGAGATCGACCGCATGGTGCTGGACAAGGTGGCCGCCCTGCTGGCGAGCGACGCCGGCCCGCAGGCGCCGCGCATCGCGATGAACGTCTCGGCCGTCTCGGTGAGCGAGGGGGGGATGCTCGGCCACCTCGAGCGCCGGCTCGCGCTGCACGGTGTAGAGCCCGAGCGGCTCGTGATCGAGGTGACCGAGACGGCGGCGATCTCCGACATGGCCACGGCGAAGGCGTTCTGCACGGGCGTGCAGGCGCTCGGCTGCGCCGTCGCGCTTGACGACTTCGGGGCCGGCTTCGGCTCATTCCAGTACCTCAAGCATCTCCCGTTCAGCTACCTGAAGATCGACGGCGACTTCATTCGCGCCCTGACGCGCTCGCGCACCGACCAGCTCGTGGTCAAGGCGCTCGTGGGCGTCGTCGCCGGGCTCGGCCGCGAGACGATCGCCGAGTTCGTCGAAGACGAGGCCACGATGAGCATGCTGCGCAGCTTCGGAGTCGACTACGCGCAGGGCTATGAGGTCGGTCGCCCGCAGCCGGCGCTCCTCACGCCGGTGGGGGGTACTGGCGGCGCATGAGCGCGTCCCAGGCACGGTCGCTGAGGAGGCGCCTGACGGCGACCAGCAGCCTCGCCGACGCGGTGACCTTGATCCTGGCCGGCGGCCGGCGGCGCGTGATCGCACGCTCGATCACCTTCGCCACCCGGTCGGGACCGGCACCGAGGAGCCGCGCGGAACCCTCGTAGGCGCCGGTGGTGATGACGCCGACGGCTGCGTTGAAGCGGGCGTATGGTCCCTGCTCGCTCTCGCCGGAGGCCTGCGCCATGGCGGTCGTCGCCGCCCCGGGGAAGTCGGTGGTGATCAGGCCCGGCTCGAGCAGGATGACGTCGATGCCGAAGCCGCGAAGCTCGAAGCGCATCGCATCCGACAGGGCCTCGAGCGCGTGCTTGGTCGCGTGGTAGTGGCCGGCGCCGGGGAACGACAGCAGGCCGCCCATCGAGCCGACGTTGACGATCTTGCCGCGCCCCCGGCGGCGCATGTTCGGCAGCACCAGCTGCGTGAGGCGCACCAGGCCGAACACGTTGGTCTCGAACTGGCGGCGCGCCGCATCGATCGGGACCGTCTCGATCGCGCCGCTCTGGCTGTAGCCGGCGTTGTTGACGAGCACGCCGACGGCGCCCTCGGCCTGCTCGACCACGTCCACGGCTGCGCGCATCGAGTCCTCGTCGGTGACGTCGAGCGCCAGCGTGCGGCATCCCGCGTCCTGCAGGTCCGCGATCGACTCGGGCCGGCGCGCCGACGCGTAGACCGTCCAGCCCGAGGCCGCCAGGCGCAGGGCCGTGGCGCGGCCGATCCCGGACGAGCAGCCCGTTATCAGCACCGCCTCCGATGGCCCCGCCACGGTGCCAGCATAAGGGTTCGCCGTCGCCACGCGCTGTGGAGGTAGGCTGCCCTGATGACCACAATCTCCGCAGATGCACTCCCCGACGCGCTGGGCGCCCCCGCGCGCGAATTCATCTCCCAGCCCCATCGTCTGCTCATCGGCTCCGAGCGGTTGCAGGCGGCCGACGGGCGCACGTTCGCGACGCTCGATCCCGCCACGGGGCGGGAGATCGCCCAGGTGGCGCACGGCGGCCCCGAGGACGTCGACCGCGCCGTTGCGGCGGCGCGCGAGGCGTTCGCCGACGGGGCATGGTCCTCGCTGCCGGCGGCAGGGCGCGAGCGCCTGATGGCGTCGCTCGCGGACGCCGTCGAAGAGCGCGCCGCCGAGTTCGCGCAGATCGAGTCGCTCGACAACGGCAAGCCGGTCGGGCTGGCGCAGTACGTCGACGTCGCCGGGACGGTCGCGCACCTGCGCTACTTCGCCGGCTGGCCGACGAAGATCGAGGGCAACGTGCTGCCGGTGAGCGCGCCGAACATGCACTGCTACACGCGTCGCGAGCCGGTCGGCGTGTGCGCGCAGATCGTCCCCTGGAACTTCCCGCTGCTGATGAGCGCATGGAAGATCGGCCCGGCGCTCGCCGCGGGCTGCACGATCGTCCTGAAGCCCGCCGAGCAGACGCCGCTCACCGCGCTGCGGCTCGGCGAGCTGGCGCTTGAGGTCGGGTTTCCGCCGGGAGTGCTCAACGTGCTGAGCGGCGACGGTGAGACGGGTGCGGCGCTCGTCGACCACCCGGACGTCGACAAGATCGCCTTCACCGGCTCCACGGCCGTCGTGCGCGAGATCGGTGCGAAGGCCGGCCGGGCGCTCAAGCGCGTGACGCTCGAGCTGGGGGGGAAGTCGCCGAACGTGATCCTCCCCGACGCGGACATCGAGGCCGCGATCAAGGGCTCGTTCCAGGCGATCTACTTCAACTCCGGCCAGGCCTGCAACGCCGGCTCCCGGCTGTTCGTCCCCGCCGAGCGCTACGACGAGGTGATGGGCGCGCTGGCCGAGGCCGCCTCCGCGGCGCGCCTGGGGTCGGGCCTCGACCCCGACACGCAGCTCGGACCGCTTATCTCGGCGGAGCAGCGCGACCGCGTGATGGGCTACATCGAGTCGGGCCGCGAGGAGGGCGCCGAGCTGCTGAGTGGCGGCGAGAGCGCGCTCGGCGACAGCGGCGGGTACTTCGTCGCGCCGACCCTCTTCAGCGTGACCTCCGACGAGCTGAAGATCGCCCGCGAGGAGATCTTCGGCCCGGTGCTCGTCGCGTCGCCCTACGACAGCCTGGAGGAGGTCGCCAAGCGCGCCAACGACGGTGAGTACGGTCTCGCCGCGGGGGTGTGGACGCGCGACATCTCAAGCGCCCACAAGCTGGCCGCGATGCTGCGCGCCGGTTCGGTCTATATCAACACGTGGGGCAACGTCGAGCCGCCCGCGCCGTTTGGCGGCTTCAAGTCCTCAGGCCTGGGA
>JAOPZB010000101.1 GCA_025964355.1 Solirubrobacterales bacterium
CCGCGGCGGCCGCGCGCGCCGCGGCAAGCGGCTCGCGCCAGGGCTCGGCGGCCGGCTCGCGCCCAGCGAAGATGCGGTCAACGCGGTCGTAGTCGAGGCAGACGTCCGAGCGGATCAGCGACCTGTAGAAGGCGGTGCGCGTGACGGTCGCCCCGTCGAGCTCCAGCTCGACGGTCACCGCCGCCCGCTCGACCCCGGGGCGTAGTGAGCAGGCGTCGTTTGAGAGGGCGAAGGGGAGCATCGGTTCGACGGCCCCGGGCACGTAGACGCTGGTTGCCCGCCTGCGCGCCTCGCGATCCACGAGCGACCCCTCGGGCACATGGGCGCAGACGTCGGCGATGTGTACGCGCACGCGCGTAGTGCCGTCGGCGAGGGTCTCAGCAGAGATCGCGTCGTCGAAGTCCAGGGCGCTGGCCGGGTCGATCGTGAACGTCGTCAGCTCGCGCAGGTCGCGTCTGGTCCCCGCTGTGAGCCGCACCCGCTCGGCTGCGCCCTGGGCCTCGCGCTCGACGGCGGCGTCAAAGCCGCGCCGCAGGCCGCGGTCGAGCATCAGTCCCTCGATGACGTCGCGGGCCACGTTCGGACTCCCGAGCACGCGCAGCACGCGCGCAGCGGACCCGCGGCGCGGGCGCTGCAGGAGGACCAGATCGCCGGCGGCCGCGCGCACGCCGGCGCGCGCAGAGTCAGCCGACTTGATCACGAGGCGCTCGGCGCGCTCGCGGCGGGCTGGCCGCGCGGCCGAGTCTCGCCTGGGGAAGAGCGGCTCGGCGACCAGGAAGCGCCCCCGTCGCTCGAGCACCGCCACGAGCGCGTCTGTGGGCGCCGGGCCGGTCGAGCGCGAGCCTTCGCGCCCGTCTGCAGAGCGGCTCACTTCACCTTCGCGGCGAGCGTGTCGAGCGCCGCGGTCAGGCCGCGTTGGGTGTCGACGCCAGTTGGCACGCGGATTTCGGGAATGATGCCGGCGCCCTGCTTGACGCCGCCTCCGCCGAGGTTGCGTCCCGCCGGTGTGAAGTACTCGCCGACCGTGATCTCCAGCGCACCGCCGTTTGACAGCGGCTCCTGCTCCTGGAAGACCCCCTTGCCGAACGTGTGAGTGCCGACGATCGTGGCGCGATGGTGGTCCTGAAGCGCCGCGGCCACGATCTCGGCGGCCGAGGCCGTGCTGCCGTCGACGAGCACGACGACCGGTATCGAGCCCGGGATGGCGTCGCCGGTCGCGGGCAGCGTCGTGCTCGGCTGCGAGCGTCCGCGCGTGCTCACGATCGTGCCCTTGGCGACGAAGATGCTCGCGACGAGCTGCGCCTCCTCGACCAGGCCGCCGCCGTTCGAGCGCAGGTCGAGCACGATGCCGCGCGCGCCGCCATGGAGGGCGTGTTCGACGGCTTCGCGGACTTCGCCGTGGGCGCCGGAGCTGAACGTCGCGAGCGCGACGACGCCGAGCTTGACATGCCCGACCGTGCGTGACAGCGACGCGACCACCGGCTCGGAGATGGTCGCCCGTGTGATCCGCACCTTGCGCACCACGGGACGGCCGGTGCGCGACCTCGCGCGCTCTTCGATCTCGAGCTCGACGTCGGTGCCCGGCACCCCCTTGATGAGCGCGGTGGCGCTGTCGGGCGACAGTCCTTGCAGCTTGCGCCCGTTCACGCGGAGGATCAGGTCGCCGGGCTTCAGCCCCGCGCGCGCAGCCGGCGAGGAGTTGAACACGTGCGCGATCAGCAGTCCGCGGTGTTGAGGACCGACGGCGACGCCGATGCCGGTGAAGTGCGGTGGCGTGTTGAATTCGTGATATTCGGCTGGCGTCAGGTAGTGGGAGAAGCGGTCGCCGAGGCTCGTCACGACGCCGGCGATCGACGCGTTGGCGAGCTTGCTCGCGGAGATCGGCCGGTAGTAGTCGCTGGCGATGCGGTCGATCGCTTCGTCTACGACTCGGGTCTGGCGATCGTCGACGAATGCGCTGCGCAGAAATCCCGGCAGGTCCTGTGGGTGTCCCCCCAGCCAGAGGCCGAGCGCCAGCAGGATCGGGAGCAGCAGGGCGAGAAGCGCGGTCGGCGGCTGGCGGCTGGAGCGGGGCATGGGGCTGCAGGCAAGCGTAGTAGAGGCGCCGTGAGTCCCGGACCGCTCAGAACCTTCTAGGGTGAGCCCATGGCAGGCCTGACGTCGAGCATCGTCCCCGCGAACGGGTTGCCGATCCACCGGATCGCACTCCCGGGCACGAGGGCGCTGACGGTACTCGTGGCGTTCGACGCCGGCGCGCGAAACGAGCGGCCGGAGGAGAACGGGATGGCCCATTTCCTTGAGCATCTCGTGTTCAAGGGCGGCGAGAAGTACCCGACTTACAAGGACGTCAACGAGACGGCCGAGCGCCTCGGGGGCGTGCTGAACGCCTATACGAGTCACGACCTGGTGGCCTTTCACCTCACCGTGCGCGCCGAGAGCGCGGGACCGGCGATCGACCTCCTGTCGGACTTCGTCGGCCGTCCGCGCCTGGACGCCGAGGAGCTCGATCGCGAGCGGGGCGTCGTCATTCAGGAGATCAACCGGGCCTATGACCAGCCTTCGACGATCGCCGAGTACCTGATCGACAGGGCGGCGTTCGGCGATCACCCGCTGGGCCGGACGGTGCTGGGGCCGGAGGAGAACCTGAGGAGCTTCACGCGCGAGGGGATCGTCGCCTTCCGCGAGCGGCGCTGGGCGGGCCCACGTGGCGGCGTCTTCCTGGCCGGCAACCTCGACTCGCTGCCGGCGGAGGAGGAGCTGCAGGAGCGGTTCAGCCGCTTCCCTGCGCTCGCGGAGCCGGAGCCGTACGTGCCGGCGCCCGACTTCTCACCGGAGAAGCTGGTCGAGACGCGCGATACCAACCAGTCGCACCTGCGGATGATCTACAGGCCGCAGATCGCCGTCACGGACGTCGGCGAACGCGCGGCGCTGTCGATCTACTCGACCCTGCTCGGCGGCTCGATGGGCTCGAGGCTGTTCGAGGAGATCCGCGAGAAGCGCGGCCTCTGCTACTCGGTCTACGCGGTCGATCACGCCTCGGCAGACGTGCCGATCCTGCAGCTCGGCTCGGGCCTGGAGTCCGCCAAGACGATCGAGGCGTACACCCGCATGCGCGAGATCGTCGACGAGCTGCGCGACGAGGGGCCGACCGAGGAGGAGGTCGCGCGGGCGCGCGCATATGCCGCCGGCCGTCTCGTGCTGGCCTTCGAGAACACCAATGCCGTCGCCCGCTACGCCGCCAACCAGCAGATCGTCTTCGGCGAGGACATCGACCCGGATGCGGCGATCGCGGCGCTTGACTCGGTCACCTTCGACGAGGTCCGCGAGGTTGCGGCGGGCATCGCCGACAACCTGGCAGTGGCCGTCGTCGGCCCACACGAGGCCGGCGAATTCTGAGCGCCCCGGTCTGGGAGGCGCGCGGGCCCGCCTTCGATCTCCGCTATACCCGTTGCGGCAGGGCATAGTAGACGGCGATCAGCGCGCAGAGCACGAGGCTCACGACGGCGCTCGCGAACGCGAGACCGATCGCCGCGGCATATACGGGCAGGCCGATGTAGCCCCGTCGCACCTGCCTGCGCAGCTGCTCGGCGGGGAACCACTCGCTCACCAGCGCGCGGCGCGCCGACCATGTGTTCACCGCGGAGAAGGCGATGCTCAGCACCAGGAACGACCCCGCGTAGACGGCGGCCGCGACCCGCTCGTCGGGACCCTCGTGCAGGTAGCCCGCGAGCAGTCTCGTGGGAAACGGGATCGCCGTCACGGTCATCAACAGCAGCAGGTTGAGGAATACGAGCGTGCGGTCCACGTGCGCGATGCGCACGAACATCGCGTGGTGGTTGATCCAGATGATCCCGATCGTGAGGAAGCTCACGACGAACGCCGCGTAGTGCGGCCACTCGCGGCCGAGGGCGGACGCGAGACCTCCGCGCGAGACCGTGCCGACGCCGAGATCGAGCACCAGCAGTGTGATAGCCACGGCGAAGACGCCGTCGCTGAATGACTCGGTGCGGTCAGTGGGGGTGTCGGGGCGCTCCGTCGGCTCCGGCGCTGCCATCGAGCCCAACCGTAGCCGTCGCCCCGGTCGGCACGGGTCAGCCGATCGCGACCATGCGGTCGATAGGAACGCGTGCCCGGGTGGCGATGTCCTCCGAGACGCGAACCTCGAACTTGAAGTCGCGTAGCGAGTCACGCAGCTTCGGCAGCGTAATCATCTTCATGTAGACGCACTCGGCCACCGGGTTGGCGGGGATGAAGTCGATGTGCGGCGCCGCCATGCGCAGCGGGTAGAGCATTCCGGTCTCGGTCGCGACGACGGCCTCGCGGATCCTGCCGGGCGCCTCGGCGGTCGTCGGCTCGGATGAGTGCTCGAGGCCGGGTTCGCTCACCTGTGCATCGGACTCGGGCGCCGGCGCGCGGTCGGCGGACTCCGCGAACTTGAGCATCCCTCCCGTGGAGAGCATGTGTACGCCCTCGGCGGACACGTCGCCGGCCGCGACATACTCCATCACGCTCGTCGAGCAGCCGCACTCGGGATGGATCAGGAAATCCGCGCCCGGGTGGGCGGCGCGTATCGCTTCGATGTCGCGCGGGCGGATGCCGGCGTGGACGTGGCACTCACCGTCCCAGACGTGCATGGGCCGGCCGAGCTCCTTCTCGACGTATGACCCGAGCCACATGTCGGGGCCGAACAGGATCTCGGTGTCCTCGCCGTGCGTCTCGTAGATGTGACGCACGACGTCGACCGCGTTGGCCGACGTGCAGCAGTAGTCGGTCAGCGCCTTGACCTCGGCCGTCGTGTTGACGTACATGACGACCACCCCCTGCGGATACTCCGCGCGCCAGGCCGCGAGCTGGTCGGCGTCGATCGAGGCCGCAAGCGAGCATCCGGCGTCGAGATCGGGGATCAGGACGGTCTTCTCGGGGCAGAGGATAGAGGCCGTCTCGGCCATGAAGTGCACCCCGCAGAAGACGATCAGCTCCCCGTCGGCCGATGCTGCCTGGCGCGAGAGGCCGAGCGAGTCGCCGACGTAGTCCGCGGCGTCCTGCACCTCGGGCACCTGGTAGTTGTGCGCGAGGATCACGGC
>JAOPZB010000199.1 GCA_025964355.1 Solirubrobacterales bacterium
CAAGTACGGCGCCGACGGCGCGGAGCAGGTCGTGTGCGTGCTGACGGGACGCGGGCTGAAGGACCCGGAGACGGCGCTCGCGAACAACGACGGCCGGGTGATCCAGTGCGTGGCCGAGGCGGCCGCGATCGAGGAAGCGGTGCTGGGTGATCCGTAGACGGGTCGTCCGGGTACCGGCGTCCTCCGCGAACCTGGGGCCCGGATTCGACTGCATGGCCGCCGCACTGACGCTGCACCTCGAGCTCGAGGTGCTCGAGAGCGGGCAGTTCGCGGTGGAGACGAGCCTGCCGGTGGCTCAGGGCCGCGAGAACCTCTGCGTTCGAGCGTTCGAGCGCCTGCATCCGGCGGACGGCTTCACCTTCAGGATCCGCTCGCAGATACCGCTCTCGGGCGGGCTCGGCTCGAGCGCGGCCGCGACCGTCGCAGGGTTGATGGCGGCCGACCACATGTTCGAGCTCGACGCGGACCTGCTGGCATGCGCCACCGAGTTGGAGGGTCATCCGGACAACGCCGCAGCCTCGCTGCACGGCGGCTTCGTCATCTGCGCGGACGGACAGGCGACCCGCTTTGAGCCCCCCACCGGCCTCGAGGCCCTGGCGGTCGTGCCGGCACAACCGGTGCGGACGCACGCGGCCCGCGGCGTGCTGCCCGAGCAGGTGCCGATGCGCGACGCCGTCTTCAACATCGCCCACGCGTCGCTGCTGACGCTCGGGCTCGCCCGCGGCGACTGGGACCTGCTCGCGCGCGGACTGCAGGATCGCCTGCACCAGCGCGCCCGTTCGCACCTGTTCCCCCGCTCGTTTGAGCTCGCGCTGCGCGCCCGCGAGCTGGGGGCGCTCGGCGCGACGATCTCCGGCGCGGGGCCGTCCGTGCTCATGTGGTGCTTCTATGAGCAGACCGGCGCCGTCGCCGAGGCGCTGGGACCCGAGATCGACGGGTGGGCGAGCCTGCTGCGCGCCTCCTTCGAGCCGCAGGGAGCCTACGTGGGCGAGCTCTGAGCGAGCTGCGCCACCCGTTTGCGGGCGGCTGCCAGCCCGGGCAGGCGTTCGAGCACTTCGCCGGCGAGCGCGATGTAGTCGGCGCCCAGGTCGGGACGGTAGTCGAGGATCGACCGCGCCCGCTCGGCCGACTCGGCGTAGGCGATCGAGGAGCGGATCACCGTGTCGAACACCTGATCGCCGAAGCGCTCCTTGAGCGAAATGAGGGCCTCGCGCGAGTGGACGGTCCGCATGTCGGCCAGGTTCAGCAGCACCCCGAGCAGCGACAGCTGCGGGTTGAGGCTGTCGCGTGCGAGCTCGACGACCTCCATCGCCTGCTCCACCCCCTGCAGGGCGAAGTACTGGGCCTCTGCGGTCACCAGCGCGCGGTCGGCCGCCACGAGCGCGTTGACCGTCAGCAGGCCCAGCGAGGGGGGGCAGTCGATGATGATGACCTCGTAGTCGCCCGGCACGTCTGAGAGCGCGCGCCTGAGCGTCAGCTCGCGGCCCATCCGGCCGCCGAGCATCAGCTCCGTCTCCGCGAGACTGAGGTTCGCCGCGATCATGTCGGCGTGGATGGCCTCCTCGGCCGTCGCCCGCCCGGCGAGCACGTCGGAGATCGTCGGCTCGACGTCGGTCGGCAGGTCGAAGTAGTCGGACAGGTTCCCCTGGGGATCGAGATCGATCGCCAGCGTGCGGACGTCGCTGCGACGCAGCGCGTCGGCGAGGGTGCGCACGGCGGTCGTCTTGCCGGTGCCGCCCTTCTGGGAGAGGACCGCGATCGTGTGGGCCATCGACGCGATACTACGCGCCAGCAATCGCCGGGGTGCGCCGGTGCGCCCCGGGCCCTGCCTGGGCCTCAGCCAACCGTGCCCATCGAGGTCGGATCGGGCGCTGCAATGTCCTCGGTGTCGCTGTCGGCAGCGACCCTCACGAAGATCAGGCGGTAGCGGCCGACGATGATCTCGTCGCCGTCCTGCAGCGCCTTGCCTTCGACGCGCGCGCCGTTTACGAACACGCCGTTCAGGCTGCGGTCGTCGAGCAGTCGCACGCCGTCGGGCTGGCGCACGATCAGCGCGTGGCGGCGGGAGACGGTCGGGTCGTCGAAGCGCAGGTCGGCCGCGAGGCTGCGGCCGATACGCGTCCACTCACGCGTCAGCGCGACCGTGCGCAGCTCGCCCCCCTCCTCGTAGCAGAGGTACTCGCCCGGCCCTTCGATCCGGCCTCTGGCCCGCGCCAGCTGCGTGTCCCAGTCGGCTGGAGCCGGCTGCACGAGCCCGGCGTCGCCGCGGTCTCCGCCGTGGCCGCCGGTGATCCGCTCGGTGCTGAACAGCGAGGCGCGTACGAAATCGGTGCCACCGCAGCCGGGGCAATCGGTGAGGGTTTCGTTGCCGGAGAGCGTCAGCGCGTAACCGCACTGACGACAGCAAAAAGAGCCCGCGCCGACGAAGGTGCCAGATATCAATGAGTCCATCCTCTGCTCCTCCCTCTTGTCTTGCCGCTGCTGGGGGGCGCTCCCTCGCCAGGGGAATCTCGTGGCGATCATAACAAGGCTGTCAATAGTCGTGATTCAGAATATTGGTATCTGACGGAGACCTGAAACACCCCTCTGCCCGAGCGGCTGGGTCCTGCTCTACCCCCAACATCGACGTCCGAAACGGCCGAATGGGCCGACTCAACGGATAGCAGGAGGCTGGGCCGCCGCGGCGAAATCCGACGATCATGGCTTTCCACATCACCGATATCGAGCAGCTCGAGCAGTTTCTGCTGCGGCGCGGCGTCGGCGCCCTGGAGGCCGACCGCGACCGCTGCGGCGACTGCGGGCGCACGCCGCTGACGGGCGAGCACGTCCACATATACCGGGCACCCGCCCGCCAAGACAGGTTGGTCTGCGAGCTCTGCCGCCCGGCGCATCGCGAGTCGCCGTTGGCAAGCGAGCTGGTCCGTCATTGCGAGCATGGTCACGCCGTGCGGCTGACCGCTCGCGCCGCCTAGGCCAGCGAGAGCTGCCGCGCTGGCAGGCAGCCGCGCCAATAGACTCACGGGCGCCGTGGATCCCGTGACCGTGTCGATCGTCGTATCCGCGCCGCGAGAGCGGGTGTTCGACTACCTGCAGGACATCGCCAACCACCCGCAGTTCACCGACCACTACCTCGTCGACTGGCACCTGACGAGGATCGACTCGGTCGGGCGTGGGGCGGGCGCGCGCTTTCGCGTGAAGGCGCCGCGTAACCGCTTCAGCTGGGGCGACGTCACGCTCACGGAGGTCGATCGCCCCTACCGGATCGTAGAGGTCGGGCGCACCGGCAAGGAAAACCGCATCCGGACGCTGGGCGTCTATGACCTGGCGCCCGCGCCGGCCGGCTCGACGCGGGTGCGCTTCACGCTCGAGACGATTCCGGCCACGTTGTCAGACCGGCTGATGGAGGGGCTCGGCGCGCGAGCGTGGACGAGGCGCAAGAACGAGCGGGCGATGCGTCGCCTGCGGACCATTCTCGAGCAGGACGGAGGCGGCGACGCCGCTGGCCGGCGCGTCACCGTCGCCGGAGGATAGACTGCCGCGTCGCATGTTCAGCCGCCTGCGCAAGCTCTCGCCCGCCGCTCTCATCGTGCCCGCCGCCCTTGCCCTCGGCGCCTGCGGCAACTCCCACACGAAGGTGACCACCGGCACCTACGCCGGCGAGAATGGGGTGGGGGCGCCCTACCTCGACGTCGGCCCGTTGATCTACCAGGTCCAGCTCTCACGGGAGCTGAACCCATCGGACACCGAGGATGTCGGCTATCTGCAGGGGCTGCGGTCGGCCGAAGACGCGCTCGCGCCAGGCCAGGAGTGGTTCGGCGTCTTCATCCAGGTCTACAACCACAACTCCGTCGGGTACCCGGCCGCGACCAGCATGACCATCACCGACACGCAGGGGAACACCTACACCCCGCTGCCGCCGAGCCCGACCAGCTCCTATGCCTACCGTGGCGGAGAGGTTCCCGCCAAAGGGCAGCTGCCGATTCCCAACTCCACCGCCGCCTTCGGTCCCACCCAGGGCTCCCTGCTGCTGTACAAGATCCAGCTCGCCTCGCTCGACAACCGGCCGCTGAAGATCAAGATCGCCGACCCGAGCAATCCGTCGGAAACGGCCTCGGCCGAGCTCGACGTCTGATCAGTTGCCGGCCTGCAGGCCGGCAACCAGCACTTCCCGTGCGACCGGGGCAGCCGTGGTGCCGCCCGCGCCGTCTTTGAC
>JAOPZB010000200.1 GCA_025964355.1 Solirubrobacterales bacterium
GGGCGCCGGAGCCCGTCGCCGCGTGAGCTCCCGCCACCCGGCTGCACTACACGAGCGCATCGTCTTCGCGATGGGAGGCGGCGGGTTCACGATGGAGCCCGCCAACCCCCTGCTCGACGACTTCGTGATGTCACTAACCGGCGCGAGAGTCCCGCGCATCCTGTTCCTGCCGACCGCCTCCGGCGACACGACCGCTCAGATCAACGCCTTCCGCAACCGCTTCGCAGCACGCGCCTGCATCCCGCAACAGCTCTCGCTGTTTCGGCTGCGCGACATGCGACGTCCGCTCGCCGAGGTGGTGCTCGAACAGGACATCATCTATGTCGGCGGCGGCTCGATGCGCAACCTGCTGGCGCTCTGGCGCGCCCACCGGCTTGACCGTCTGCTTCTCGAGGCCTGGCGCCGGGGCACCGTGCTCGCCGGCCTGAGCGCCGGTGCGATGTGCTGGTTTGAATGGGGCATCACCCGCTCCAGCGGCCCGCCCGAACCGATCGCCGGCCTGGGCCTGCTCGACGGGTCGCTCAGCGTCCACGCGGACGGCGAGCCCGAGCGGCTGCCCGTCTGGCTCGCGCGAGTGCGCGACGGAGAGATCCCGGGCGGGTGGGCGGTCGACGACGGCGTCGGGCTCCTGTTCCGCGGCCTGACGTTCGAGCGTGCGCTGAGCTCGAGGCCGGGCGCGAGCGCGCAGCGAGTCGATGCGATCGCCGGCGAGCTCGTTCGCGATCGCCTGGACCCCGAGCTGCTCGGAAACGGGCCGGCCGACGCCCTCGGCGGGTTCGACGAGGCCATCGAGGAGCTTCGCGACGTGCGTCGAATGCATGGAGGCTTCACCAGCCGGCGCGGCTGACACGCGGCCGCATGGTTCACATGACGATTACCTCGTCTTCAACTACAGGCGCGAGCATCTACAGTCGAAGCGCCAACTGAGCCGCCATCTTCGATGGCGCGGTCACACACGCCGATGGAATCCGACCAACTGACAATCAAGAAGACCGCAACCGGATACTGGACGGTCCAGCGCGGCGCCGTTCACCTCGGCGGCTCGATGACGCGCAAGGGAGCGGAAGCCGAGCGGGAGCTGCTCAAGCGGTTACGCCGTCGCAGCGTCAGGCGTGCGGTCGGGCGCGTCAGCGCCAACCGCTAGTAGCGCGTGCGCGCGCGCTCAGGCGCGCGCTCATCGATCAGGCGGGCTGCTCGCGACGCTTGGGACGGTCCTCGCCCGGCCAGACGCCGGTCAGCTTGCTGAACGCCTCGCGCGCGCCACGGTCGACGACGCCGCGAACGGCGCGGAAGACAGCGCCCTCCAGGAGCAGCGCCAGGATCACCTTTCGCCACGTCACGTCTCGATGCTTGGGGTCTGGGGCGTTCTCGTTGTCGAACAGCGACCACACCCTCGCGAAGATCTTCTTCCCGACGGCCCCCGCCAGCAGGCCGGAGACGACGCTGATCGGGGCGAACAGGAGCCTGCTCACGCGCGCGTCGCCCCGGCCTGGCCTAGCTTCGGGGCCTGACGCGGCTCGACGAACGGCTCCTCGTCGACCGGGTGACCGGCGTCGATCCGCCGGCCGCGCTCGAGCTCGGCGTTGACCTCGGCTCCGAGCAGCAGCGCGATGTTCGAGATCCACAACCACACGAGGAACACGACGATCGCGGCGAGTGCACCGTATGTCTTGTTGTAGGAGGAGAAACTGGCGACATAGAGGGCGAACACGGCCGACGCGATCACCCAGATCGCGACCGCGAAGATGGCTCCCGGGCTAAGCCACCGAAACCCCGGGTGCCTGACGTTCGGCGATGCCCAGTAGAGGATCGCGAACATGAGGCTGACGAGCAGGAGCAGCACAGGCCACTTCGCGATGTCCCACACGCTCACAGCGCCCGAGCCGACCCCCACGACGTTTCCCACCTGCCGGGCCAGGCCGCCGGTGAGCACCACCGCCACCGAGCTGACCGCCAGCAGGATCACCATCACGACGGTGACCGCAAGGCGGATCGGAATCGTCTTCCACAGGGGACGACCCTCCCCGATGTCATAGATCCGATTCGAGGCACGCATGAACGCCGACACGTATCCCGACGCAGACCAGAGGGCAAGCGCCAGGCCGATGACGAAGGCGACACCTGCGGTTCCCCTCCCCTTCTGCACGTTTTCGATGGCGGCCGTAAAGATGCTCTTCGCCGGCCCCGGCGCGACCTTGTCGAGATTTTCGATCAGCGGCTGCGTCGCCGAGTTTCCCACCAGCCCAAGAATCGACACGAGCGCTATCAGCGCCGGAAAGATCGCGAGCACCCCGTAGTAGGTCAGGGCGGCGGCCATGTCCGTCAATTCGTCCTTGCGAAACTCGGAGGCCGTTCGCCGAAGCACGCCGCCCCAGGCCCCGGCCGGAAGGCGGGTCGGACGGTCAACGGGACGGGTGTCACCTGCAGAGCTGATGCCGCTTGTGTTCCCCGAGACACACCCGCCAAAACGCGGCGAAGCGGGCGGGTCGTGGACTAGAATGCGTCGATCACGAGGTCCGAACGACGGTGAGAGGACGGGTCCGATGCCGCAGAGCATCGATGTCGGCGAACTGAAACAGCTGCTGGCGGCGGGCGCACAGCTGGTCGAGGTGCTACCGGAGGCGGAGTACGCCGAAGAGCACATCCCCGGCGCGATCAACATTCCGCTCAAGAGCCTCGACGCCGCGAGCGCGGGCCAGCTGGACGGCAGCAGGCCCGTCGTCGTCTACTGCTACGACGCTCTCTGAGACCTCAGCCCGCGAGCCGCGTTGCGGCTCGAAACGCTCGGGTTCAGCCACGTCGCCGAGTATGTCGGCGGCAAGGCCGACTGGGTCGCCCATGCGCTTCCACGCGAAGGCGAGCGGGCGAGCATCGCCTATGCGAGCGACCTCGCCGACGGCGACCCGCCCACCTGCGCGCTCGACACCCCGCTCTCGGCCGTCTCGCAACTGCTGGCGCAGTCCTCCTACGGCTACTGCCTCGTCGTCAACCAGGACCGCATTCTGCTGGGCCGCGTGCGTAAGAGCGCGATCGCCGACGCCGAGCCGACGGCGCCAGCGGAGAGCGTGATGGAGCCCGGCCCGAGCACGGTGCGGGCCAGCACGCCGGCGAACGAGCTCGCAGAGCGCCTGGCCGGGCAGGGGCTGCACACCGCCATCCTGACGACGCCCCGCGGCCGCCTGCTCGGCGTCTTTCATCGCGACCGCCTCGAGCGAGGACGCGGCACAAGCCACTAATGCCGGCGCGGGATGCAGCTGATGTGGCCGTCATCCTCGAGGATCGCCCATTGCAGCTCGGCGAGCGAAGTGATCTGCGACCGCCTCGCTTCCTCCTGGACATCCTCGAGCGTGATCCGCTCGCGGCGTAGATTGCGCTCGATCGGACGGCCTCCCTGGACGAGGACTATCGGCTCCCCGGCGGTCAGCAGCCTCGCGCGTCGAGAGCGAAAGGACATCCAGCTGACCCCCACGGACAGCAGCGCGATCGTCGAGATGACGATCAGCGTTCCCGTCACCGACTCGTCGCTCTGGGTGATCCCCTGCTGCACGAGGTCGCCAAGGACGACGAGCAGGATGAGATCAAACGGCTCGAGCTCGGCCAGCTCGCGGCGGCCGGCGATGCGCGTGACGAGAAGGATGAAAAAGAAGACGACGGTGGCGCGGATGACGAGGTCCATGGCAGCCTCAGGGAAAGATCGTGATTGCTCGATGGATACGCAGCAGCGGCGTCGTGCCGTCTCGCAGTTCGACGTTCTCGGTGCGCTTTGCGACATTCGTCGGATTCACCTGGAAGTAGATCCAGTTGACGTGTTGCTGGCCTGCCGCCAACTTGCCGTATGACAGGACGACCTTGCCTTCTTCGGATGACTCTTCGCTCGGTTCGGGCACGAGCGAGTTGACGCTCATCGACTCCCACCATCCCTTGTCGAAGACGATCTGCAGTTCCTTGATGTCGCGGTGCGCCGTCACTTGGACGCGAACCTGAAAGACCAGCCCGCTGCGCAGACGTGCGGGAGCTGTCACATTCATACTCGCGACGGGCGAGCTCGCAGAGCTGGTCGTCGGATGCTGGCCGAACACGTTGAGCAGGGCGAGCACCGGCAGCACGGCGACTGCGCAGAGGAGCCCTCGCCGGACCCAGGGGCTTCTCGTTCTCACTCCTACCAGGTCGCGGTGGCGCTCGAGTGAGATCCCTTCGGGAGGCTCGGCCACGGCTGAAGCTTCGCGGCGCACGACGATCATCCTGCCTGCCCTCCCGCCGCCCTTATCATGCACGCGGTGCGGGCGCTGATCGTCGACTCCGGACAGGGAAGGGCGTCGCTGGCGGCGGCCCGAGCGCTGCGCCACGCCGGGTGGACCGTGGGGATCGGTGGCCCGACGCTGGCAGGGCTGCCGATGCTGTCCTGCGCCGTGCGTCACCGTCACCTGATTCCGCCCTACGCTGCAGGGACTCGCGACTTTCTCGAGGCCATCGACCGTGCCGCGGCCGAGCGCGACTACGAGGTCGTCTTTGGCTGCAGCGACGGGGAGGTAATGGTCCTATCCCGCGAGCGGAGCACCATCAACGCCTGTGTGCCGCATCCTCCGCATGACGTGATGATGCGAACCATCGACAAGGTGCAGCTCGGGGCAGCCGCGCGGGAGGTAGGGATGGCGACGCCGCCGATCGCCTCCTCGGGAGCGGAGGCGCGCGAGCGCTGGGGCCTCATGCCGGCGATGGTCAAGGAGCGTGTGCACACGCCCGCCAGCGGCTCGCTGAACCACCTTGCGTCGCAGGCGTTCGCCGACCCGCACAGCGTGGAACGGCGAGTCCGGCAGATCCGCGCCGCAGGTTCCGTGCCACTGGTTCAGCCGCTCGTCGAGGGACGCTTGATCGCATTCACCTCGGTCGTCGACGCGGCCGGCCTCATGGTCGCACGCGTTCAGCAGGTGGCCGAGCGTACCTATCCGCGTGACGCGGGGTTGAGTGTTCGCGCTCAAACCGTCCCCGTCGATGAGCAGCTCTCCGAACAGGTGAACCTGCTCCTTCGCGAGCTGGGCTGGTTTGGCCTGAGCGAGCTGCAGTTCATCCTCCCCGATGGGGGCGCGCCCGTGCTGATCGACTTCAACGGCCGCTTCTACGGCTCGCTGGCGCTTGCGCTCGCCGCCGGCGTGAACCTGCCGGACGCCTGGGCACGGATCGCCACCGGCCGCGCGCCGCTGGAAGGCGGCGACGCGCGGTCGGGCGTGCGCTACCAGTGGCTCGAGGGCGATCTCCGTGCTGCGCGCGAAAGATCGCATGGTCCGCTGCGCGACGCGACGGAGTGCATTCGCTACGCCATGGGAGCTCGCCCCAGCATCTGGAGTGCGACCGATCCGCTGCCCGGGGTGCTCACCGCGGGAAGGCTCCTCAAGCAGAGCGTGCGCCTCGTGGTAGCGGCGGACGGACACCCAGCCGATTCGGCGGCGAACCGTGCACCTCCGTGAGCGCGCACGAGCTGATCGACGCCCTCCTCGAGGACCGCGTGCTGGTGTACGGCTCTCCTCCACCGGACGGCCGGGACCTCGATCTACTCGTCCGAGAGCCTGAGCAACGCGCGATCGACGCGGGGCTCGCGGACGCGGGGTTTGACCGCCGGGGCAGAGAGTGCGTTCTTTTCGCCTCGGGCTCGGCCGAGATCGTGGAGTTGACGAGTGCCGCCAGCTGGCGGCTCCCACCCGACGAGCTCGATCGCCTGTTCGCCGACGCCCTGAAGATCGACGGCCTTGAGAACCTCGTTCGCCCGTCCCCGCACCACACGCTTCTGATCCTTGCGCGGCGCGTGGCCGGCGGCGATGGCCTACTGAGCGACAAGCTACGCCAGCGGCTCGAGCAGGCTCTGGTGGAGGATCGCCAGGCGTGGGCCTCGGCACGGCGGCGAGCCGACCACTGGGGAGCGCGGACGGCGCTCGAGGCTCTCGACGAGACCTGGCGCACGGGTGCGCCTATGCCTCGCTCACGCCGCAGGGCCGCGCGGCGTGAGCGGCTCGGCGATCGCGCGACGAGGCGGGGCTCGTCGCCGGCAGCCCGTCTGCGCGCCGCGGCGAGGGGGCTGCCGCGCCCTCATCGAGGCGTCGTCGTGGCGCTCTCCGGGCTCGACGGTGCCGGCAAGTCGTCGCAGGCCATTGCGCTGTGCGACACGCTCGAACGTCTCGGATACGACGCGACCGTCGTGCGCACGCGCATCAGCTGGGACGACGCCCTTTGGAGGGTGGCGCGCCCGCTCAAAAGGCTGCTGGCGCCACCGCTGACTCTGCTGGCGGCCCTGCTTCCCGTGCCGCCGGTACGCGAGCGGCCGGTTGCACGCGAACGCCAGGACGGCGGCGAGGGCGAGGCCACCTCGAGCCAGACGCGCCCGGCTGAGGATGCGGTGACCAGGGTGCGAGAAGCGAGCCCGCTGCTCACCGATCTGTGGACGCTCGTGATCACCGTCGCCAACGCCTCCTCGCAATGGAAGCTCATGCGCCGGCATCTACTGCGCGGAGGGATCGTGGTCTGCGACCGGTACACGCTGGACTCGATCGTCGAGCTGCGCTACACCTACGGCCGCGAGCGGTCCCTTCGCGCCACCCGAGCCGCGCTGTCGCGACTGTATCCCAGGCCCCTGCGGGCCTATCTACTCGATGTGCGGCCCGAGACGGCGCTGGAGCGCAAGGGGGAGTGGGGCATCGAGTGGCTGTCCGCGCACCGGCACCTGTACCTCGAGGAGCGCGAGCGCCTGGGCGTGCGCCTGCTCGACGGCGAGCACACCCAGGCCGACCTATGCGCCGAGGTCGCCCGCGACGTCTGGCTCAGTGGCGTTTGATGCCGCCATGGAGACGACCCGGAGACGTTTCGATCAGCGATGACCGTGGTTCACGCGATACTCCGACACCGATCGGCTCCCTTCGTTAGCCACGTAGACATCGCGTCCGTCCGGACTGACGGCGAGGCCATATGGGGATACGCCGGCCCCCACCCTTGCGGGGCTCATGGCCGTGAGCTGGCCGGTCCTGGTGTTGCGCGAATACTGCGACACCCCCTTGACATCGTTGTCGGACACGTAGACCGACATCCCGTCCGGGCTGATAGCGACAGCATGCGGGTTGGAGCCGGTTGCGACGGCTGGACGGCTCAGGGCCGAGAGTTGGCCCGTCGTTCTGTTGCGCGCAAATTGCGAGATCGTGTTGCTCGCACCGTTTGCCGCATAGGCGAACCTGCCATCGCGGCTGATGGCCACGCTGTATGGGGAGATTCCCGTTGGGACCGCCGCCGGAGCAAGCCCAGCGAGGGCGCCTGTCCTCCTGTCACGTGAAAACTCCGAGATGGTGTTGCTGCCCCTGTTCGCCACGTAGGCGAACGCTCCGTCGGGGCTGACTGCGAGGCCGTTGGGTTTGGCTCCGGTTTGCACCGTCGCCGGGCTGAGGGCCGTGAGCCGCCCGCTGGTTGCATCGCGCGAGAACTGCACGATCGTCCCGGCGTCGTAATTCGCGACATAGACGGACGCTCCATTGGGGCTCACGGCCACGCCATGGGGGTGACTGCCCGCCGGAAGCGGCACTGACCCGAGTGCGGCGAGCCTGCCTGTTGCCGTGTTCCGCCTGTACTGCAAGACGCTGTCGCCTTCAAAGCACGCCACGTAGACAGACTTACCGTTGGGGCTGATCGCGAGGGCGCGCGGTCCCGCCGCCACGGCCAGCGTCCCCTTCGACGTCAACCTTCCGCTCGCGACGCGCTGGTACCACGAGATAGCCGTGCCCGTCTCGTACCCGACGTAGACGGACCTGCTGTCGGGGCTGACGGCGACGGCGATCGGGCTCGGGTTTGCAGTTGCCACGGTCGCAGGTGAGATGGGCGTGAGGCCACCGGGACGGAACGCTGCGATCTCGCCGCTGGACATGCGATCGGGCCCGACGCCGAGGCTGCCTTGGGCACCCGCCGACTGACATAGCGTCGCCAGCGTGAACGCGGCGAACACTGCGAGTGCGGCACCCGATATGACCGCTCCGCCCCGCCCGTTGCGCCTCAGCATCCCTGCCCTCCTCCCCTGGTCGTGAGCGGCGCCCGCCGAGATGCCTTGCACAGGCGGCGGAGGCCGGTGCCCGTAAGCGTCGATCGTACTATCCCGTAACGGCCTGCCGCGCAACGACGGGCTGGGAACTGTGACGCTTGAGCCTGAGGAACGGGCGCTCGACCAACTTGTAGCTGAGCGTCGCGACGACGACGGTCACAGGGATCGCGAGCTTCGGTTCAAGCCAGCGTGAAAGTGGATAGTTCCAGAGGTACGCGCCGTAGGAGATGGTGCCGAGGTACTGCAGCGCCCGATTTCGCAGTATCCAGGACGGCCGCTCGCTCATGGCGTTTGAGATGACGAGAGCGCCGAGCACCGCCGCGGCTGGCAGGACGACCAGGTAGCCCCAGACCTGGCCCTTTGCTTCCGGCAAGAGCGTGACGGCGCACAGTGCCGCGATCGCCAAAGTGCTGACGATGCCCGAAACGCGAGGCCGCGCCACCCCCGCCGAGAGGGCACACCCGAGCAGGAGCGTAACGGCCCATATCGTGGGCCACGTATAGATCTGGGAGACGTCGTTCGACTGCACCCCATAGGCCACGGTGAGGACGACCGCGGCCCCGCCCAGGGCAAGGCACGCCGCTGCACCGCGGCGCGTGCTCCTGCCCGCAAGCGCGACGAGTACGAGGGGCCAGAGCAGGTAGAACTGCTCCTCGATCGCCAAAGTCCAGAGGTGGGTGAGATCGCCGAGCTGGGGAATCGGCCAGTGCGGCAGGTCCGACGTGTAGCTGGCAGCGGTGAAGATTCCGTCGCCAAGGGTACGGTCCTCAACCGGCCGGTTGGTCGTCTCGACCACCAACGCGGCCACGGCCAGCAGGACGACCAGGGCCGGCAGGAGCCGTAGGAACCTGTTGCGATAGAACGACGAGCGCCGGAGGCCCCCTTTGACTATGTCGTCGCGGAGTATTCCCGTTATCAGGAAGCCGCTGAGCACGAAGAACAGCTCCACACCCACGAAGCCCCCCGCTCCGAACCTCGCCGGGAATGCATGGCGAAGCATCACGAGGGCGATCGCGATCCCGCGAATCGCGTCGAGCGGCGCCACCCGACGTCCGACTACCGCTCGTCCGGGCTCCAGGCGCTCGGTCGAGTCCGGCCGGCCAAGCCAGCGAGACGGCAGCCTCGTCGCTCGGCGGCCCGCGGCGCTCACACCTCCACCACGACCAATCCGTCGTCAACCGTGACGTCGTAGGTCTCGACGCTCGGGTCTACTGGGGATTCCCCGTCGGACTCAACGCTCATGCGATAGCTGCGCACGCGAGTCCGGTGGGGGTTGAACACACTGCGGCCGGTTGTCAGGTCGAATTCCCATCCATGCCAGGGGCAGCGCAGGATCATTCCCTCGCGACCCCAGACGTACTCGCCGGGCTTGCTCTCCTCCGCCGTTCCCTTGACCGACCCTAGACAGAGAGGAGCGCCCTGGTGAGGACAGGCATTGCGCAACGCATAGAACCGTCCCTCGATGTTGAAAACTCCGACCGAGCGCCCCCCGACGTCCACGAGCTTGCGGCCGCCGGGAACGATCTCCGAAGCTCTTCCGACGACGTAGCTGGTCATCCATCAAGCTTGTAGAACGACCGAGCATTGCCGGAGAAGATCGCCTCCCTGAGCGCGTCCGGCAGCTTGGGAAATGCTCGGGTCGGTGAGTCGAAGTCCCAGTGCGGATAGTCGCTCGAGAACATCAGCAGATGCTCCGCATCGATCATCTCCATCAGCGCAAGGAACTGCCGGTCGTCGGCTGGCCGCTCCAGCGGCTGCGTCGCGAGCCGCACGTGGTCGCGCAGGTACTCCGAGGGAGGCTTGCGGACCCAGGGAATCTCCGAGCGCAAAGCCTTCCAGTACGGGTCCAGTCGCCACATCAGTGGAGCCAGCCATGCGACGCCACCCTCGAGCAGGACGATCCGCATTCCCGGAAAGCGCTCGAATACGCCCTCGGTCAGGAAGCTGACGAGATGGGCCTGGAACGAGAGCGACATCGAGCAATGCCACTCGATGTAATGGGTCGGATAGCCGGGCGTGGGCTGGTGGTTGATGCCCATGCCCTCTGTCCCGGGGTGGATGGCGAGCGGCAGGCCGTGACGCTCGCACGCCTCGTAGATCGGGTAGTAGAACCGCTGCCCGAACGGCATACGTGCGCCCGAATCCATCGTGACCTGGACCATCTGCGGGTGTCCAGCCCACTTCTCGATCTCCCGCGCCGCTTGATCTGGGTCCTGCTGAGCGATCGTTATCGACCCCCTGAAGGCGCCGTCGTGGTTGTAATCGCTCAGCCAGGTCTCGGCGAGCCACGCGTTGTGCGCCGACGCGATCGCCGCTGCGTAATCAGGGTCGGGATGGATGTTGCAGAACGTCCGCGCGACCAGGATCGCGTAGGAGACGTCGTAGGCGTCGATCAGCTGCTCGCGCAGGAGGTCGGGGTCCGACCCTGCCAATCCCCCGCCGGCGGGCATGCTGTCGAGCCGCGAGCCGTGCACAGGGTTAAGAAAGAATGATCGTCTTTCACCCTTGTAGCGGTCTCGCCATGGCATCGCCATGTGGCTCCGTATCTCGTCGGGGCTGCGGGGCACCGGATGCACATCGACGTCAACGATCCCGGTGCGCCGCGGCTCTTCAACGACCCCTATGCCATGGGGCTCAGCTTCCGTACTCAACTGTCACGCCCCCCACATTCATGCTGGCCGCCAACAGTCGCAAGCGATGATCGTACCACCGAAGACAAGGTCTCCGGGCTCAGGCGTCCGCTCTCACACAGCCACTAGATGGCGGCCTCATACGGGTCGAGCTTGCCGTCGTCGGCTTGCGGAGGGACTTGGTTTGAGCGGGAGGCTTTGCGAGCGAGCGCATGTGTCCGTGCCCGCCAGATGTGCAAGCTCGGCTTGGGATCACGCCAGGAGAATATGAGGGGCACTTGCCGGTGTGCGAGGGTTCTGAGCCAAGCCGCGGTGGTGAGTTCACCCTGCCGACGATACTCGCGGAACGCACGGATATCGTCTACGGGATACCACATCGCGAGGTGATCTTTGAACGAGTCCAGCGGCGGTAACGGAAGCCCGAAGAGCCTGTTGTAGGCAACGAGCGCCAGATCGATGCCCGCAGCGCGGACCTGACCGGTTACTTCGGTGAACCGCGGGTTGCACTCGATCAGCTTGAGCTCACCGTCGCGTGGGTCACGCTTGAACTCGATGTTCACCAACCCGCGCAGCCCCGCCGCGCGAGCGAACTGAAAACCGAGGCGGGCCACGTCCGGGTTCCACTCGGTGAGATGGTAGCTACCGAGACCAAAGTGCGTTGGATACTGACGGAGCTTTCTCTTGGTGAAGGTCAGCAGCGGCTCGCCGTGCTCATCCAGGTAGGTGAAATAGGATCGGTACTGATCGTCCGGTCCAGGAATGACCTCCGTCAGGAGCATCGGATGTCCCTCCTTTAGGATCGGCGTCAGGACACGCCGCGCATGCTCGGCGGTCGCGACCGTGACACCTTTGGCGGCCGTTTTGAATTGGCGTGCAAAGCGGTGTGCGTACACGGGCTTGATACCGCAGGGAAAGGGGAAGTCGAGCCGTGCGAGCTCCGTCAAGTTCGTCAGCGTCACCGTCTGTGGCGCCCCCACCTCGGCGGCACGCGCAACCACGTAGGCGCCCGCCTTGTCGAGCATGTTCAACGAGCCCTCGTCGTTCGCCTCCCACGGGCGGTGCCCCGCCGCCTCCAGCTCTCCGCGGCGGCGTGCGATGAACTCCACACCCTCGTCGCTGCAGGGAAGAATCGCCGCCGGCTCCGACTCGTTCAGAAGCCACGTGATCCACCCGTCGGTGACGGCTTCAGCGTCGGCAGGGGGCAGGTATCGCCTTAACGCGCGCGAGTGACGGGCGGGCGATCTCAACCCATCTGCGAGCAGATCGACGCGGACGCCGGACTGCCATAGCGAGCGCGCCACAGACAGTGCGGCGACCGCTCCGCCGAGCACGACGGCGGGCATCGTCGGGTTCTGCATGGACATCTCCCTTGGCGCCGCGGTGGGTTCTGTCCGAGTCGTGTCGACCGGCGATACCCCGTCGGCACGCGCGCCGAGCGTGTCCGCCTTGGGGCGAACCACTTTCTCGTGAAGTTCCCCCTCAGCCATGCCGCCCGCGATTCTAGCTACGGGCTCGGCACGAACGACAAAACGGAGGGGGAGGTGTGCGGTTCCACCTCATAGTGGACGGGTGTGTCGGGACATGCTGGACACCTACGAAAGGTGGCCGGCATGGGAGTGGGGCGGTATGTGGTCGACGCGGTGCTGCTGGAGGGCAGGAGCGCCCGAGAGGTGGCTCTGGCGCATGGGATCTCGAAGACCTGGATCTATGAGCTGATCCGGCGCTATCGAGCGGGCGGCTACGAGGCGCTCGAGCCGCGCTCGAGGAGGCCGCGCTCCTGCA
>JAOPZB010000202.1 GCA_025964355.1 Solirubrobacterales bacterium
ACCTGGTCGTTGCCCTTGCCGGTGCAGCCGTGGGCGATCGTGTCGCAGCCCGTGCTGCGGGCGTGGTCGACGGCGAGCTTGGCGATCAGCGGACGACCGAGCGCCGTGAAGAGCGGGTAGCCGCCGCCGTAGAGCGCGTTGGCCTTGATCGCGGGCGCGACGTAGTCGCGGGCGAACTCCTCCCGCGCGTCGACAACGTGGCAGTCGAGCGCGCCCAGCGCCATCGCCTTTGCCTTGATCACCTCGTAGTCCTCGCCTGGCTGTCCGAGGTTGACCGTTAGGCAGACGACCTCGGCGTCGTACTCGTCCTGAATCCACTTCAGCATGACGCTGGTGTCGAGGCCGCCGGAGTAGAGCAGCAGGACGCGATGGACCTGCTCGGGGTCGGCCTCGTAGGAGGCGGTGCGAGGCGTCGTGATGGGGTGCTCGCTGCTCACGGGCGGGGAAGGCTACCGCGGCCGCGTTCCATCAGCGGGTAGGCCGGTGGCGCGTCGCTGAAGCCGAGCTTGCGGTAGAGCGCCTGCGCATCGGCGGTATGCAGCAGCCAGCGCACCTCGGGTGCGATCGCCCGCCGCCCGCCGCCCGACCGGCCGGGTCCACCGTCGACGATCTCGCGGATCAGCTCGAGCCCGAGGCCGCGACCGCGGTGGGCGGGCAGGACGTAGACGTCGGCGAGGTAGGCGACGGTCGCCTGATCGGAGACGGCGCGCGCGAAGCCGACCTGTTCGGAGCCGCGATAGAGGCCGACGACGCGCGTCGAGCCGCGGATCGCGCGCTCGACCAGCTCACGCGGGCGCCCGACACCCCAGTAGGAGTGCTCGCTGATGAACAGGTGAACGGCGTCGACGTCCACGCGATCGCGATCGTCGTCCAGCTCGAAGCCGCCGTCGAGCCCGCGCCGCACCGTTCAGCCCTCCACGGCGGCGCGCAGCCGCTCCAGCGCCTCGTCCACGTCCGCCTCGCCGATCGTCAGCGGCGGCAGCATCCTCAGCGTGGTCGGGCCGGTGGCGTTGACGACGATGCGCTGGTCGAGCAGGGCTCGGCGGGCCACCGCGGGCGCCGGCAGGTCGAGCTCGCAGGCGAGCATCAGCCCGCGCCCGCGCACGGCGAGGACGTGCGGAAGCGTCTCCAAGCCGGCGGCGAGCCGCGCGCCGAGCTCGCGCACCCGGGCGAGCAGCGACGGGTCGTCGATCAGCTCGAGCGCCGTGATCGCGGCCGCCGCGACGACGGGGCCGCCGGCGAACGTCGAGCCGTGGTCTCCGGGCGCCAGGACGTCGGCGAGGCGCTCGCCGGTGACGAGGGCGCCGACGGGCAGTCCTGCGCCGAGCGCCTTGGCGGCGGTGATCGCGTCGGGGCGCACGCCGGTCTGCTCGTATGCCCAGAGCGTCCCGGTGCGGCCCATCCCGCATTGGATCTCGTCGAAGACGAGCGCCGCGCCGTGCTCGTCGCAGGCGCCACGCGCGGCTCGCAGCAGCTCCTCGGAGAGCACGTGCACGCCGGTCTCGCCCTGGATCGGCTCCAGCAGCACGGCGGCCGTGTGCCCGTCCACCGCCGCCGCGACCGCGGCCGGCGTGGGCTCGACGGCGCGGAAGCCGGGCACGAGCGGCGCGAAGGGCGCCTGCTTGGACTCTTGCGGGGTCGCCGAGAGGGCGCCGTAGGTGCGACCGTGGAAGGCGCCGTGAAGGACGACCACGTCGCCGAGCGGGCGGGCCTTGCGCACGAGCTTGATCGCGGCCTCGTTGGCCTCGGCGCCGGAGTTGCAGAGGAACACCTTGCCGCCGAGGCTGCACTGCGACAGGCGCGCCGCCAGGCGCATGGCCGGCTCGGTGTAGAAGAGGTTGCTGGCGTGCATCAGGCGCCCGACCTGCTCGCGGACGGCGGCCACCACGCGCGGATGGCAGTGCCCGACGCTCGTCACCGAGATGCCGCTCAGGAAGTCGAGGTATTCGTTGCCGTCGGCGTCCCACAGCCGGGCGCCCTCGCCGCGGACGAACTCGACGGGCTGGCGCGCGTAGGTGGGCATCGTGCTCGTGCGCTCGAGCTCCTGCAGCTCGGCGAGTGTCATTGGGCCCCCCCGCCCGCCTCTATCTTCGTGCCGATCCCCGCGTCGGTGAAGAGCTCGAGCAGCAGCGAGTGCGCGAGGCGCCCGTCGAGGATGTGCGCGGCGCTGACGCCGTGGTGGATCGCCTCGACGCACGCTTCGAGCTTCGGCCGCATGCCTCCGTCGAGCGCCGGCAGCGCCTCCTGGACACGTCCGACGCCGGCCTGGCCGATCAGGCTGGCGGGGTCCGAGGGGTCGGCGAGCCAGCCGGGGACATCGGTGAGGAACACCACCTTGTAGGCGCCGAGCGCGCCCGCTACCGCCCCGGCGGCCTCGTCGGCGTTGACGTTGTAGGAGCGGCCCTCCCGGTCGGCGCCGACGGATGCGATGACGGGGATGTAGTCCCTGGAGACGTGGTGGATCACGTCGACGTTGATCCGCTCGATGCGCCCGACGAAGCCGATGTCCTCGCCACCGGGAGCCGCGCGCCGCGCGACCACGAAGAGCGAGCCGTCGTCGCCGCAGAGCCCCACGGCTGGCTGGCCGTGACGGCTCAGGCGCAGGACGATCTCCTTGTTGACCTTGCCGACGAGCACCATCTTGGCGACCTCGACGGTCTCCTCGCCGGACACGCGCAGGCCGCCGACGAACTCGACCGGCATGCCGAGGCGCTCCATGTAGGCGGTGATCTCGGGACCGCCACCATGCACGACGATCGGGTTCAGCCCGACGTACTTGAGCAGCACGACGTCGCGCGCGAACTCCTCGCGCAGGGCAGCGTCCTCCATCGCGGCTCCGCCGTACTTGATCACGACCGTCTTGCCGTGGAACTCCCTGATGTAGGGAAGTGCCTCGAGCAGCGTGCCCACGTCGCGCATCAGCGAATCCTCCGAATGGTCGATTTCTGGCAGACAAGCTCGCCGGCGGCCCGCAGGCCGCGCCGTGGCGCCGGTCGCGACGCGCCGCTGACGAGCCCGAGGGCTTTCACCGGCCGCGTGGTCATGTCGTGTAGTCGGCGTTGACACGGACGTAGTCCTGCGAGAGGTCGGAGAAGAACACCTCTGTCTCGGCGCCGTCGCCGGGCAGGCCGATCTCGTACTCCACCTCGCGCGCCTGCACGGCTCGCTCGACGGCCTCCCCGTCGTAGGGGATCGTGGCTCCGGCCGAGCAGACCGGGACGCCCTCGATCGCGACGTCGACGGCCAGCGGCGCCGTCTCGACCAGCGCGCCGCCGACGGCTTGCACGATGCGCCCCCAGTTGGGGTCGCCGCCGTGCAGCGCAGCCTTGACCAATGGGGAGTTGGCGACGGCGCGCGCGGCGGCCTCGACGCTCTCGGCGTGGCCGCCGCGCACGACCACGCGCGCTATCCGTCCGGCGCCCTCTCCGTCGGCGACCATCATGATGGCGAGCTGGCGCAGCAGCGCGTCGAGCGCCTCGCCGAAGCGCAGCTCGTCGTCGCTCTCGGGCGCGATGCTCACGCCGCTGGCGCCGGAGCAGATCAGGATGGCGGTGTCGTTCGTCGACAGCTGGCCGTCGACCGAGGCGCGGTCGAAGGAGCGCTTGACGCACACCCCCAGCAGCAGGTCGGCGGTGTCGGGCGCCATCGCCGCATCGGTCTCGACGAAGCAGAGCATCGTGGCGAAGCGCGGCGAGATCATCCCCGCTCCCTTGCACTGCGCGCTCAGCCGCACCGAGCCCGACGGCAGGTCCACCTCGAGGGTGGCCCGCTTCTCGAACGCGTCGGTGGTTTCGATCGCCCGCTGGAAGTCGCGGTCGCCGTCGCCGCTCAGGCGTGCGCGCGCGGCGAGGATTCCCTTCAGCAGCGCGTCGACGGGGAGCTGGTGGCTGATGCCGCCGGTCGACGCGACGGCGACCTCGGCCGGCTGCGCGCCGACCGCGAGGGCGGCGGCCCCCTGCGTCTTGGCGGCGTCTTCAAGGCCCCGGCGTCCGGTGGCCGCGTTGGCGCAGCCGGAGTTCACCAGCACGGCCCGCAGCGAGTCGAGCCGGCAGCGCTCGAGGCTCAGCAGCACCGGCGCGGCGGGTGTGCCAGAGGAGGTGAAACGGGCCGCGCTGACGGGCGCCTGCGCGTCGCAGACCAGCAGTCCGACGTCGGGGTTTCCGCTGGCCTTGATCCCCGCGGCCACGCCGGCGGCGCGAAAGCCGGCGGGCAGCCCGGCGTCCGGCCCGAGCTCGCGGACATGCGCCGGAGCCTGCACCCAACGTGAGTGAAAGAACGGGCGGGGCGGGGCCTGCGCGGGGGGGCGGCCGCTCACGTGAGCCCCTCGATCTCGGCGTGGCCGAACATCAGGTTCAGGTTCTGGACCGCCTGCGAGGATGTGCCCTTCCAGAGGTTGTCGATCGCCGACAGCACGATCACCTTGCCGCTGTGGGGGTCGGCCTTGGCGAACACGTGACAGAAGTTCGTCTCGCGCACGTCGCGCGTGCCCGGCGGGGCGGCGACGACCTCCACGAACGGCTCGTGCTCGTAGGCCGCCGCGAACAGCTCGCCCAGCTCGGCGTCGCCGACCGGGCGAGTGGTGGTGACGTAGCAGTCGGCTAGCTCGCCTTGGTCGACCGGAACGAGATGTGCCTGGAAGAGCACGGCGACCTCGTCGCCGGCGCCTGCGGCGGCGCGCAGCGGCTGCAGCTGTTCCTCGATCTCGGGCGTGTGGCGGTGTTCGGCGACCTTGTAGGGGAGGATGTTCTCGCCGGCCATCGACAGGTGGGTCGTGTCGTCGAACACGCGCCCGGCGCCCGAGATGCCCTGCTTGGCGTCGATCACGACGTCGGCGATCAGGCCTGCGCGGGCGAGCGGCGCGAGACCCAGCAGCGAGGCCGTCGGATAGCAGCCGGGGTTGGCGACGAGGCCGGCGGCGGCGATCCGCTCGCGGTGCAGCTCGGTCAGCCCGTAGACCGCCTCCGCCAGCAGGTCCGGGCGTGGATGCGCGCCGTACCACCGTTCGTAGGTGGACAGCGAGGCGAGGCGGAAGTCCGCGCTCAGGTCGACGACGCGAGCGCCCCGCGCGCGCAGGTCGCCGACGGTGGGAGCCGCTGCGGCGTGCGGGTAGGCGACGATGGCGGCGTCGATCTGGCCGAGGCGGTCGAGGTCGAGCGGCTCGATCTCAAGCGGCACGCGGTAGCGCGGATAGAGGTCGTGCAGGCGCCGGCCGACCTCCGAGCGTCCGGTCACGGCGGCCAGCTCGAAGCCGGGATGGCGCCAGAGCAGGTGCGCGGCGAGCGCCCCGGCGAAGCCCGTCGCCCCGGCGACGATCACCCGCGGTGACCCGGAGGCATGGAGCTGAGGAGCGCCGCTAGCCACGCAGCTCGCCTCCGATCTCGTCCAGCGCCGCGATGATGCGCTCGCGCGCCGGGGCGACGTCCTCGTCGGTCAGCGTGCGGTCGTGCGCACGGAAGGTGAGGCCGAGCGCCAGCGAGCGCCGGCCCTCGCCGACCTGCTCGCCGGTGTAGACGTCGAACACCTCGACGTGCTCGAGCATCTCGCCCGCCGCTGCGCCGACGCGCTGCAGGATCTCGCCCGCTGCGACCCCGGCGGGCAGCGTCACCGCGAGATCCTGGCGCAGCGATGGCACGGACGCGAGCTCGGAGAAGGAGACGACCGCCGGCGCGGCGGCGGCGAGCTTGCCGAGGTCGACCGTGAACACGGCGGTGCGCTCGAGGTCCCAGGCGGAGGCGACGAGCGGGTGCAGCTCGCCGATGAAGCCGAGCTGCTCCTCGCCCGCGAGCACTGCGGCGGCGCGTCCGGGATGCAGAAACGGCCGCTTGCCCGGCTGCACGGACCAGTCGAGGTGGAAGCGGTCGAGCAGCGCGGCGAGCAGCGCCTTCGCCGCGAAGAAGTCGGCCTCGCCGGGAGCCCCGCGCCAGGAGCGTGGCGCCAGCCGGCCGCTGAGCAGCGCGCCGAGAGCGTGGTGCTCCTCGGCGAGCAGGCCTTCGCGCGGCGCGCGGTAGACCGTGCCGGACTCGAATATGGACACGTCGGGACCGTTGCGGGAGACGTTCTCCCGGGCGGCGTCGAGCAGCGAGCCGAGCAGCGTGGGGCGCATGATCGACTGTCCCTCCGAGAGCGGGTTCTCGACGGCTATGACGCGACGCATGTCGTGCTCGGCGGGGAGTCGCAGCCTGTCCAGCAGCTCGGGATCGGCGAAGCTCCAGCCGACGATCTCGTTCAGGCCGCGTCCGACGAGGGCGTCCTCGGCCTCGCGACGGACGCGCTGGGAGTGCGTCAGCAGCCCGGCGGCGCCGCGCCGTGCGGGCAGGGTGGCGGGCAGGCGCTCGAGCCCGTCGATGCGCGCGACCTCCTCGATCAGGTCGATCTCGCGGGTGACGTCGGCGCGCCGCAGCGCGGGCACGACGACCTCGAGCCCGTCGTCGGTCCGCTGCGTGGCGAAGTCCAGCGCATTGAGGATCTGCTCCTGGCGCTCGCGCGCGACGGGCACCCCGAGGATCGCCTCCACGCGCTGCTCGCGCAGCGGGATCACCTGCGGCGGCGGCGGCGGCGGGCCGACATCGATCGTGCCGGGCGCGACGGTCGCGCCGCAGAGCTCGAGCATCAGGCGGGTCGCGACCGCCTGCGCGTGCATGCACTGCTCGGGCTGGAGACCCTTCTCGAAGCGGCTCGAGGCCTCGCTGCGCAGGGCGAGCGCCGCAGACGTGCGGTGGATGTTGGGGCCGTTCCAGGTGGCCACCTCGAGCAGCACGCGAGTCGTGTCGGGGGCCACCTCCGAGCGCGCGCCGCCCATCAGCCCGGCGATCGACGTCGGGCCGTCGGCGTCGTCGATCACGACCATCTCGCCGTCTAGCGTGCGCGTCTGGCCGTCGAGCGTCAGCACCTGCTCGCCGTCGCGCGCGCGGCGCACTGTCAGATGCCCGCCGGCGACGCGGTCTGCGTCGAACGCGTGCAGGGGCTGGCCGGTGAGCAGCATCACGTAGTTGGTGATGTCGACCACGTTGTTGATCGGGCGCTGGCCGGCCGCGGAGAGCCGCGCCTTCAGCCACAGCGGAGATGGCGCGATCGTGACGTTCTCGAACAGGCGCGCGGTGAAGCGCGGGCACAGGTCGGGGCACTCGACGGTCACCTCGAGGCCGGCGACCGGGCCCGGCGAGCCGGGGTCCTCCTCCCATGGGGCCCCGGCGAGCTCCGCACCGGCCGATGTTCCAACGGTCGCGGCGTGCAGCTCTCGTGCGACCCCGTAGACGGCCAGGCAGTCGGGCCGGTTGGGCGTGACCTCGAGCTCGAGCACGTCCGTGGCGATCTCGAGCACGTCCGCGAGCGGGGTGCCGGGCGCCAGCTCCGCATCGAGCATGCGGTCGTCGAGCACGAGGATCCCGTGGGTGGACGGGCTCGAATCGATCTCTAGCTCGTTCTCGGCCAGGATCATGCCTTCCGATGTCACTCCCCGCAGCTCCAGGCGCTGCAGCTCGCTGCCGTCGGGCATGACCGCGCCGGGGCGTGCGACGGCGACGGTCTGGCCGGCGGCGACGTTCGGGGCGCCGCAGACGATGCTGGCGGGCCCGTCGCGGTCGTCGCCGAGATCGACCTTGCACACCTTCAGCCGGTCGGCGCCGGGGTGCTGCTCCGCCTCGAGCACGCGGCCGACGACGAATCGATCGGCCGAGGGCACGCCGTGGTGGTGTATCGCCTCGACCTTCGTGCCGGTCATCGTCAGGCGCTCCTCGATGCCGCGCGTATCGAGGTCGGGGTTGCAGTATTCGCGCAGCCAGTTCAGCGGGACGAGCATCAGAACTGCTCCAGGAAGCGCAGGTCGTTCTCGTAGAGCAGGCGCAGGTCGGGGATGCCGTGCTTGAGCATCGCGATCCGCTCGATGCCCATCCCCCAGGCGAACCCCTGGACCTTCTCCGGGTCATAGCCCGGCGCGTTGGCCTCGGTGGTGGGGATGAAGGAGTAGAGGTTGGGGTCGACCTCGCCGGCGCCGAGCACCTCCAGCCAGCCCTCGCCCTTGCAGACCGGGCAGCGCGAGCCGTCGCGCAGGAATCCGGTGCCGCCGCAGTGAAAGCACGAGACGTCGACCTCGACGCTGGGCTCGGTGAAGGGGAAGAAGTGAGGGCGCAGCCGCACGTCGCGATCGTCGCCGAAGACGGCGCGCGCGAACGTCAGCAGCGTCCCCTTCAGGTCGGCGAGCGTGATGTCCTCGTCCACGGCGAGCCCCTCGATCTGGTGAAACTGCGGCGTGTGCGTGGCGTCGGAGTCCGGCCTGTAGACACGCCCGGGGACGACGATGTACAGCGGCGGCGGATGCGCCTCCATCGCGCGCACCTGCATCGGCGAGGTGTGCGTCCTCAGTACGACGTCGGCAGAGACGTAGAAGGTGTCGCTGCGCGCGCGCGCTGGGTGCGTGGGGCTGTGATTGAGCGCGTCGAAGTTGTAGTGGACGGTCTCGACCTCGGGCCCTTCCATGACCGTGAAGCCAAGCCCGAGGAAGATGTCTTCGAGCTCGCGGCGCGTGGAGCTGATGACGTGCAGCCGGCCGAGCGGCTGCGGCGGTGCCCCGGGCAGCGTCACGTCGACGCGGTCGTCCGCCAGCCGCGCCTCGAGCTCGCGCCCGCCGAGCTCTGCGGCGCGCGCGGCGAGCAGCGTCTCGAGCCCCTGGCGCGCCTCGTTGGCGGCCTGGCCCACCTGCGAGCGCTGGGCCGGCTCGAGCGCTGCGACCCCGCGCAGCAGCTGCGGCAGCTCGGCCTTGCGCCCGAGATAGCGCAGCCGTAGCTGCTCGAGCGCCTCGCTGGAGCCGGCCGCCGAGATCTCGCTCTCGGCCTCGGCGCGGAGTTGCTCGATGCGCTCGATCATGACGCGGGCACGGTATCGCTACCCGGCCCACCCGAGCGGGTCATCTCATAGAGCGCCACCGTCGCCGCCATCGCGGCGTTGAGCGACTCCGAGGCGATCGGGATGCGCGCGGTCCGCTCGCACGCCGCGACCACGTCGTCCGGCAGGCCCTCGCGCTCGGCGCCGATCAGCAGCGTGACCGCGTGCGCCTTGGCGTCCGACGGGCCGTGCAGCGGATCTCCGGCGCCGGCCACCAGCGCGATGCGCTCACCGGGCAGCTCCGAGACGTCGCCGGCGCGCGCAAGCGCGACGGAGAAGATCGCGCCCATGCTGGCGCGCACGGCCTTCGGCGAGTGAGGGTCGGCGCAGCCCGGCCCGAGCGCGACGCTGGACGCGCCGAAGGCCTGGGCCGAGCGCAGCACGGCGCCGACGTTGCCGGGATCGGCCACGCCGTGCAGGTAGACGCATAGCGGGCCCAG
>JAOPZB010000260.1 GCA_025964355.1 Solirubrobacterales bacterium
GTCGTGATGGTCACCACCGCCGTCGCGAACGCCTGCGCGAGCAGCTTGTCCAGGCGCGCGTCGTGGACGAAGAGATAGAGCAGGCCCTCGTTTATGCCAAGCCCGCAGCTCTGGACGATCGCCCAACGCAGCGGCGTGAGCGCGTCGCCGACGTGCCCGCTGAAGGTCCAGCGCCGGTTGAGCAGAAAGCCGTTGGTGGCACCCGCGATGAAGCCGACCGCCGAGGCGGCCAGGTACCACACCCCGAAGACCTTCAACAGCAGCCCGTAGACCGCGAACGTGATCAGCGTGTTGGACACTCCGACGATCCCGAACTTCACGAACTGGACGATCAGCGGGCGGCGAAGCCGGCGCCCGGCTCCTCCTGCGCTGGGGCGCGCTGTCGGCGGGTCAGTGGGCTTGGAAGGCATTTGTAGACAGGATGAACGATAAATTCATGGACGGCTTAGGCTGTTCATGGAAGATTCTGGGCATGCGGGTCGGCCCCGAGGCGGCTGCATCAAGGCTATGACCATTTCGAACAAACCCCCCCGCACCCCGTCCATGTTGAGCGTGGTGGCGCCGGTCTACGACGAGGAGCAGCTCATCGAGGAGTTCGTCGCGCGCACGATCGCAGCAGTGGCGGACTTCGAGTTCGAGCTCGTGCTCGTCAACGACGGCAGCTCCGACCGCACGCCCGAGCTGCTGGACCACCTCGCCGCCACCGATCCGCGGGTGCGCGTGATCCACCTGTCGCGCAACTTCGGCCATCAGGCGGCGCTTACGGCCGGCCTCGAGCATGCCGGCGGCGACGTCGTCGCGATGATCGACGCCGACCTGCAGGATCCGCCGGAGCTGATCCCCGACATGGTCGCCCAGTGGAGCCAGGGCGCCGACGTCGTCTATGCCGTGCGCAAGCAGCGCGAGGGCGAGACCGCCTTCAAGCTCGCGACCGCGTCGTGGTTCTACAAGCTGTTCGACAAGCTCGCCCAGGTCGACCTCGAGGCGAACTCCGGCGACTTCCGCCTGCTCGACCGCGGTGCGCTGAACGCGCTGCTGGCGATGACCGAGCGCTCGCGCTTTTTGCGCGGCATGACCGTTTGGGTCGGGTTCAACCAGACGGCCGTCTCCTATCAGCGCGACGCCCGCCATGCCGGCGAGACGAAGTACACGCTGCGCAAGATGCTGCGGTTCTCGCTCGACGCGATCGCGTCCTTCTCGCATCTCCCACTGCAGCTGGCCACCTATGCCGGGTTGCTCAGCGCCGGTGTGGCATTCATCGCGATCCCGGTGGTCATCGGTCTACGGATCGCCGGCTCCTACCTGCCCGGGTTCAGCTCGCTCACGATCGCCATCCTGCTGCTCGGCGGCATACAGCTGATCGCGCTCGGCGTGATCGGCGAGTACGTCGGGCGCATCTACGACGAGGTCAAGCACCGCCCGCTGTACATCGTGCGCGAGGAGCGCAACCGCCCGACCGGACCCGGGCGCGCCGCCGTGGCGCCCGCCGCCCGCGCCGGCCTGCCCGCGCGCACGCCCGAGCGGATCGTCTGACCACCGCACCGCTCCGGCACCGCTTCAGAGGTGTTGTGATCCGGCAATGACGATCCGCCGGCATCGCCCTCGCTGCCGCCGTCCCCCGGTGCGCGCGGTGCTTGCGGTGGTCCTCGGCTGCCTGTCGGCGGCCGTCGGCGCCGAGGCGGCGGCCGCGGACGTCTGCGCCGGCTCGGGCGGTCGCCCATGCCCGTACAAGGCCGTTTCGATCATCGGCCAGCGAGCCGAGGGGATGCTGCGCTTTCCCGAGGCGGTGGCGGTGGACACGGAAGGCGACGTCTATGTGGCCGACCAGCTGAGCTACGTGGTGCAGAAGTTCACCGCCGGTGGCACGTTCCTGACGGAGTGGGGATCCTACGGCGGCGGCCACGGCCAGTTCGGACCGATCGGCGGGCTCGCCACCGACGCGTCCGGATACGTCTACGTGGTGGACTCGAGCCACAACAGGATCGAGAAGTTCGACGCCACCGGCGCCTTCGTCACCGCCTGGGGCCATCGCGGCGCGGCGCTCGGGCAGTTCAAGTTCGGCTCCTCGCAGGACTACACGAAGCCGCCGGGCGGCGGGATCGCGGTCGCTGGCAACTACGTCTACGTCGCCGACAGCGGCAACGACCGCATCGAGCGCTTCAACCTCGACGGCGGCGAACCCATGCAATGGGGCTCGCTCGGCAGCGGCCCCGGGCAGTTCTCCTATCCGCGCGGCGTCGCCGCAAACGAAACCGAGGTGATCGTCAGCGACGACGACAACCACCGCATCGAGAAGTTCGACCCCAACGGCGCCTTCCTGGCCGCGGTCGGCTCCCATGGCACGGGAGCAGAACAGTTCGGCTTTCCCTACGGCGTCGCGCTCGACGCAGCCGGGAACATCTACGTCGCCGACGACATCAACCACCGCGTCGTCAAGCTCACGCCGCTGCTGACGTTCGCCGGCGTATGGGGCGGACTCGGCTCCAAACCCGGCCAGCTCGCCTTCCCGCGCGCGATCGCAAGCGATCCGGCGGGCGACACGTACGTCGCCGACACAGCCAATGACCGTGTCCAGGTCTTCGGGCCGACCGGCAACTACATGCGCACGATCGGCGTCTCGGCGCGCGGCCCCAACGGGTTGACCGCGCCGCGCGGTCTCGCGATCGACCCCACCGGTCGCCTGCTCGCCTCCGACACGGAAGGCAACCGCATCGACCTGTTCGCCGCCGGCACCGAGGCAT
>JAOPZB010000023.1 GCA_025964355.1 Solirubrobacterales bacterium
GACCTTGCCGGCGAGATGCCCGGGAACTTCCTCGTAGCGCAGAAACTCCATCGTGAATTCTCCCCGGCCGCCGGTGATCGAGCGCAGGTCGGGCGCGTAGGAGAGCATCTCGGCCATCGGCACCTCGGCCTTGATCTCGGTCATCGGGCCGACCGGCTCCATGCCCTGCGGGCGCCCCCGGCGGCTGTTGAGGTCGCCGATCACGTCGCCGACGCAGTCCTCGGGGACCGACAGCGTCACCTGCATGACCGGCTCCAGCAGAACCGGGTCGGCCTGCTCGAGCGCGTCTTTCATCGCATGCAGGCCGGCGAGCTTGAAGGCGATCTCGGAGGAGTCCACGGAGTGGTACTGCCCGTCGTAGAGCCGCACGCGCACGTCCTTCACCGGATAGCCGGCCAGCACGCCGGCCTCCATCGCCTCGCGCACGCCCTTCTCGACAGCGGGGATGAAAGAGCTCGGTATAACCCCGCCCTTGATCTTGTTGACGAACTCGAAGCCCTCGCCGGCTCCCAGCGGCTCAATCTCGATGTGGCAGTCGCCGAACTGGCCCCTGCCCCCCGACTGCTTCTTGTGGCGTCCGTGCGCAGCGGCGCTGCCGCGGATCGTCTCCGGGTAGGGCACGCGCGGCGGCTTCAGCGTGACCTCCACGCCGAAGCGCTCGCGCAGCCGGTCGAGGATCACTTCCACGTGCACCTGCGAGAGCCCCGCCACGATCTGCTCGCCCGTCTGCTGGTCGCGGTGCAGGTCGACCGTCGGGTCCTCCTCCTGCAGGCGGCGCAGCGAGGAGAGCACCTTGTCCTCGTCTCCCCTGCTCTTGGGCGCCACGGCGAACGCCATCACCGGCGCGGGCAGCTTCAGCCGCGGCATCGCGATTGGCTCGTCCCGGGCTGCCAGCCAGTCGCCGGCGCGCGTCTCCTTGAGCTTGGCCACGGCGCCGATGTCACCGGGTCCGAACTCGTCGACGTGCGCGACCTCCTTGCCCGCGAACACGAGCAGCTGCCCGATCCGCTCCTTGACGTGCGCGCGCGCGTTGAGCACCTGGCTGTCGGCGCGCATCACCCCCTGGTAGACGCGCAGCAGGTTGATGCGCCCGGCGAAAGGGTCGGCTCTCGTCTTGAAGACGTAGGCGAACAGCTCGCCGTCCTCCGACGGCGTCAGCTCGATGTCGCCGACCTGCAGCGACCCGTGCTTGACGGGTGACGGCAGGTCCTCGACGATCGCGTCGAGCAGCCGCGAGGTGCCGAGGTTGCTGGTGGCGACGCCGCAGACCACCGGGAAGATCTTGCCGTGGTTGGTGCCCTCCTTGAGCGCGCCGACGATCTCCTCGTGGGAGATCGCCTCGCCCTCGAGATAGCGCTCCATCAGCGCATCGGAGACTTCGGAGACCTCGTCGAGCAGCTTCTCGCGATAGTCGGCCGCGCGCGCGGCCTCGGCGTCGGGTATCGGGATCTCGCTCCAGCCGCCGCGCTCGGCCGAGTCCTGGCGGAAGGCCTTCATGTCGACCAGGTCGATCACCCCCTGCAGGTCGTGCTCTGAGCCGATCGGGATCTCGGTGGCCACGACGTGAGGCCCGAACGCACCCTTGAGCTGCTCCAGCGACCGGAAGAAGTCGGCGCGCTCGCGGTCGAGCATGTTCACGAAGAGCATTCGTGCGATGTCGAGCTCGGCGGCGCGGGCCCAGAGGCGCGTGGTGGAGACCTCGACGCCCATCACCGCGTTGATCACGAACACTGCCGACTCGCACACGCGCAGCGCGCCGAGGGCGTCGGCGACGAAGCTCGGGTCGCCCGGGGTGTCGAGCAGGTTGATCTTGCGTCCCTGCCAGTCGAAGGAGCTCAGCGCCGCCGAGATGGACATCTGGCGCGACTGCTCGTCGGGATCGGAGTCGGACACCGTGCTGTGGTCCGGGACGCTGCCGAGCCGCGTGGTGGCGCCTGCCTCGAACAGCAGCGCCTCGTGCAGCGACGTCTTCCCGGACCCTCGATGTCCCACGAGGGCGACGTTGCGAATGCGGTCCGCTGCGGCGTGCATGAGGTATCTCCTTCCTCGGGTGCCGAGACCATACCGCCGAGAATCCGCCAGGTCTAGCCGTGTGGCCAGGAGGGCCCCGGCCCACATCCCCGCATCGTCCGAGCTGTTCGGGGGTGCGCATGCGCACCCCCGCGAGACTGCGCATGCGCCGTCTCGTCCAGCCGCACATGTGCGGCTGGAAGGGCAGGGCCGCATGCGGCCCTGCCGACCCCGGTGCATGCACCGGGGTCCTAGTCCTCGAAGGACTCCTCCTGCATCCGCGAGCGCAGGCGCAGGACGGCCTTGGTGTGCATCTGGGAGACGCGCGACTCGGTCACGCCGAGAACCTCGCCGATCTCGCGAAGGGTCAGGTTCTCGTAGTAGTAGAGGGCGATCACGAGCTTCTCGCGCTCGGGCAGCTTCGCGATCGACTCGGCGATGCGGTCCTTGAGGTCGCCCACGTCGAGCGCCCGGGCCGGGTCCGGCGCGCCGGGGTCCTCGATCGTGTCCATCAACGACACCTGGTCGCCGCTGGAGTCGGACACGCTCCACAGCTCGTCCAGGGCGACGATCGAGGAGTGCGATATGGCGAGCAGCGCGTCGTTGAGCTCGTCGACCGTGATGCCGAGCTCGGCGGCCATCTCCTGGTCGGTCGGCGCGCGCTGCAGCGAGTTCTCGAGCTTGGCATGGGCGCGCTCGACTTCCCGTGCCCGCGCGCGGACGCTGCGCGGCACCCAGTCCAGCGAGCGCAGCTCGTCTATGATCGCGCCCTTGATTCGCATGATCGCGTAGGTCTCGAACTTGATCTCGCGAGACAGGTCGAACCGCTCGATCGCCGAGATCAGCCCGACGAGCCCGTAGGAGATGAGGTCGGCCTCCTCGACGTGCGGAGGCAGGCCGGCCGCAGTGCGGCCCGCCACGTACTTCACCAGCGGCGAATAGGCGAGAACCAGCCGCTCGCGAACGCGATTGTCCCCATCGGCCTTATAACGCCGCCATAGTTCGCGCAGCTCAATCGGTTTGACATTCGTCTCCAGGGCTTTTCTCCCCCTGTTCAGGCCCGTGGGTGACTGCGCGCGTAGGCGCTCCTAAGCCTGGCGGACTCTACCCGAGTATAAATCTGGGTGCTGGAGACGCTGGCGTGCCCGAGCAGCTCCTGGATGGTGCGCAGGTCCGCCCCTCCGTCGAGAAGATGCGTCGCGAAGCTGTGGCGCAGGGCGTGCGGAGACACCCCGGCGGCCAGTCCGAGCCGCCTGGTCCACAGGCGCAGCCGCCGTCTGACGTCGCTCGTGCCCAGCGGCCGCCCGCTCTTGCTGAGAAAGAGCGCGTCCACGGCTTCGGGATGCGCGGCCGTCGCGAGGCCCGGGCGCGCCCGCTCGAGATAGACGTTCACGGCCGCCAGCGCCGGCTCGCCGACCGGCACGATCCGTGTCTTGCGCCCCTTGCCTTCGACGCGCAGCTGCTCGGCGTCATGGTCGATGTCGCCGACCTCCAGCGACACGATCTCCTCCGCCCGCAGCCCGCAGGAGTAGGCCAGCTCGAAGATCGCCCGGTCGCGCCGCTCGAGCTCCGTGCGGGCCGGGATCCCGTCGAGCAGCCGCGCCGCCTCGCGCGCGCTCAGCACGCGGGGAAGATGCACGGCGCGCCGCGGCGTGGAGACCAGGTCGGCGGGGTTCTGGGAGATCCGTCCATGCTCGCGCTGGCTTGCGAACAGGGCGCGCAGCGCGGCGAGCTTGCGGGCGGAGGTGGTCGGGGCGGCGCCGCGCTCCGACAGCGCCGCGATGTAGCGGCGCACCGCCTTGGGGCCGACGTCGGCGGGCGCGAGCCCCTGCTGGAGCGCCCAGTCGGCGAACTGCCGGACATCCGTCCGATAGGCCCGACGGCTGCGCTCGGCCGCGTCGCGGCGGACCAGGTCCTCGCCGAGGAGCGAGATCGCGGCCGTCCAGGCGTCTTGCAGCGGCGGCTGGCGCTGCTGCTCCCCCGCCTCGATGCTCATGCCGGCTTATTTCGCCGCCCCCGTTTCTCTGCCTGCATCCGCGGGCCCCGGCTCGACCGGCGGATCGGCCTGGGCGTCGCTCGCGGCAGCCGAAGCTCGGGTAGATTCAAGACGATGAGCGTGGAGCCCGACACCGAGGCAGCGAGCAGGACCTCGCCGGCCGGCGCGCGTGCCGAGGTGGGCGCCGACGCGGGCGTGCGCCGTTCCCCGTGGCTCGATATCGACTGGCGCGAGCATCAGCGGTGGGTCGTCGTCGACGGCCAGCCGGTGAACGTGATCGAGCTCGGTCCGCAGCGGGCGAGCGGACTCCGCGATGGCGATGCTCATGGCCAGGCCGTCCAGAGCGTCGTGTTCGTCCACGGCCTGGCCGGCTCCTGGCCGAACTGGCTCGAGCAGCTGCCGGTCCTGGCCGCCGATCATCGCGTGATCGCGCTCGACCTCCCGGGGTTCGGCCACTCGCCGATGCCCCGCGAGGAGATCTCGATCTCCGGCTATGCCCGCCTGCTCGACCGCGTCCTCGATCAGCTTCAGATCGACGCTGCCGCCATCGTCGGCAACTCGATGGGCGGGTTCATCGACGCGGAGCTCGCGATCGCCTTCCCCCAGCGCGTCGAGCGGCTCGTGCTCGTGTCGGCCGCCGGAATCTCTACCTATGCCGATCCGCGGACGACGCGGGCGCTGCCGACGCTGAGGCATCTTGAGAGGACGCTGGCGGCGGGTGCCGCGTGGGTAGCGTCGAAGTCAGACGCCGTCGCGGCTCGCCGCCGGCTGCGCGAAGCGACGCTTAACCTGGTCGTCGCGCACCCTGGGCGCCTGCCGGCGGCGCTGGCCGCCGAGCAGATTCGCGGCGCCGGCAAGCCCGGCTTCCTGCAGGCGCTGCAGGCCCTGGCCGGCTACGACGTGCGCGACCGCCTGCCCGAGATCGCCTGCCCCACGCTGATCGTCTGGGGGGAGCGCGACAGGCTGATATCCGTGCGCGACGCCGACGTCTTCGAGGAGCTGATCCCGAACGCGCGCAAGGTGGTCTTCGCCGACACCGGCCACATGGCGATGCTCGAGCGTCCGGCCGAGTTCAATGCCCTGCTCGAGGACTTTCTCGGCGAATAGAGCTCAGCGGGCGACAGCGCCCTCGGCGGCGCTGCCGACGAGCTTGGCGTACTTCTGGATCGCCACGTCGACGTGCTGGTCGGCGCGTCGTGCCGGGGTGTAGGCCGCCACGCGCTCGGCGATCTGC
>JAOPZB010000035.1 GCA_025964355.1 Solirubrobacterales bacterium
GTCGGCGAGTCGACCGACATCGTCCGAAAGGAGATGTTCACGTTCGACGACGGTGCAGGGCGATCCATGACGCTGCGGCCCGAGGGCACCGCTCCGGTATGCCGCGCCTACGTCGAGCACGGCATGCACAAGCGCCGCCAGCCCGTGAAGCTCTGGTACCAGTCGAGCGTCATTCGTCACGAGCGCGCGCAGGCCCGCCGCTACCGGCAGTTCTGGCAGGTCGGCGCAGAGGCGCTCGGCTCAGAGGACCCGGCCGTCGATGCCGAGTCGATCACGTTGCTGGCGACGCTGCTGGGCGAGATGGGCGTCAGCGACGTGAGGCTGCGGCTCTCCAGCCTCGGCAGCGAGGAGAGCAGGAGCGAGTATCGCGGACGCCTGCAGGCACATCTCCGCGCCCACGAGGGGAGCCTCTCCGAGGACGTCCGGTCGCGGATCGAGCTGAACCCCCTGCGCGCGTTCGACTCCGATCACCCCGGCACGCGAGCGGTGATGCAGAGCGCGCCGCGCCTGCTCGAGCATCTCGGCGACGACGACGCCGCCCACTTCGCGGCGGTCAGAGGCCTGCTCGACGCCGCGAACGTCGCCTACGACGTCGATTCGACGCTCGTGCGCGGCCTCGATTACTACACGCGGACCGTCTTCGAGTTCACCTCCGACGCGCTCGGCGCACAGAGCGGCGTGGGCGGCGGCGGCCGCTACGACGGCCTGGTCCAGCAGCTGGGTGGGCCCGCCACTCCTGGAATGGGCTGGGCAGCGGGCATCGAGCGGATCCTCATCGCAGGCGATCGCTCAGAGATCGCAGCTGCGCCGGCGGCTCCCGCTCCGGTCGAGCTGTTCGTCGCGATCGACGGTGCCGGCCAGGACGCGCCAAGCGCCGCGTTTCGACTGGTGAGCGAGGCGAGATCGGCCGGGCTCACCGCTCAGATGGACCTCGGCGGGCGCTCGCTGAAGGGCCAGCTCGGGCATGCCGACGCGCTGGGCGCTCGCTTCGTCGCGATCGTCGGGGGCGGGGAGGCGATTTTGAGAGATATGCAGACAGGTGGCCAGCAGCCCCTCACCACGGCTTCGGTCGTACACGCCGTGCTTCGCGGCCAGCACGACCTGTGAGAGCCGCTCGACCGCTCTTCGCAGCCGCTTCTCGTCGAGCCTGAACCGTCCAAGCGATCTCTCGCCGTTCAACTTCTCGCGGACAGATGCCGAAAGAGGGAGGGATGGCGCAGATCTCCCGTCCATTTCAGATCGCACTGGTCGCGGTCGCCCTACTCGTCGCCGTCTGGTTCTTCGCCCTTCACGGGCACTCCAGTACGAGCGGATCCGGGTCTGCGGCGACGCCCGCGGCTCCGGCGAGCCCTGCCGCGGCGGCCAAAAAAGCTGCCGCGCCGAGCCCGGTCTACCACGGGCCGGCCCCCGGTGTCAGCGGCCTGACGCGCGCGGTCGCCAAAGCCCATGAAGCTGTAGGGACCTCCCAGCAGAACGCCAAGCAGCTTGAACAGAAGTCCAACCAGGCCTCGAGCACGACGTCACCGGCCGGAAACGGCGCGACGACGGCGCCCGCCGCATCGCCCAGCGTGTCAACCACCAAGACCTCGGCAACCAAGGCTGCGCCGGCGGGCTCCACGCCCCACAAGCCGGCCACTGCCCACAAGCCCGCCGGGGCAACCAGCAACCCCGCGCTGCAGCGGACCGTGGAAGCCGAGCTCGCGCACGGGAAGATCGCCGTCCTGCTCTTCTGGAACCGCAAGGGCGCCGACGACGTCGTAAGCCACAAGGCGCTCCAGCAGCTGATGGCCAAACACCACGAGGCAAGCAAGATCGCCGTGCACGAATCGCCGGCGAGCGCCGTCGCCTCATATGGCACGATCACCCGTGGCGTCCAGGTCTACGGCACGCCGACGATCCTGATCATCAACAAGCGCCATCAGGCGACGACCATCACCGGCAGCACCGACGCCTTTTCCATCGAACAGGCGATCGCCGAAGCGCGCAAGGCCTGAGCCTTAGACTCGTTCGGGTGAGCCACGGCCCCGAAGAGCTCCTAGACCATCTCGAATCGCCGCGTGGACGCGGCCACTGTCCGCATGACGCCTTCACCGGCGCCGCCGGCGGCGCTGCCTGCGGCGACCTGATTCGCGTGTCGCTTGCGACCGACCCCGACAGCGCCGACGCCAGAATCGTGGACGCGGGGTTCGACGCCAGCGGTTGTGGAGCCACCGTCGCGGCCGGCAGCGCCACTGTCGCCATGCTCCACGGACGGTCCCTGCTCGGCGCCGCGTGCATCGGCGCGAGCGAGATAGCCGCCGAGCTTGGTGGGCTCAGCGCCGCCAAGCGTCATGCCGCCGAGCTCGCCGCCGACGCCTTGCACCGGGCATTGGGCGGGGCTGCTCGCCAGCGCTCCGCGCGGGCGCCACTTCAGGGACGGACGCTGGTCGCTATGAGTGGCGGGGTGGACAGCGCGGTAGCCGCCCTGCTCGTCGCGCGGGAAGGCGGCGAAGCGGTCGCCGTGACGCTCGAGCTGTGGTCGGACCCCGAGAACGATGGCGATCTCAGCTGCTGCTCAGCACAGGCGGTGCGCGGCGCTCGCGAGCTCGCCCACGGCATGGGCATGCCCCACCTCTCGATCGACCTCCGCGCCGAGTTCCGCGCCGGTGTCGTCGACGGCTGGCTGTCCGACCACGCCCTGGGGCTGACCCCGAACCCGTGTGTGCGCTGCAACGGACACGTGCGCCTGGACGCCATGATCGACCTGGCCGACCGGCTCGGCTGCGATCTGCTCGCCACAGGACACTACGCCCGCGTGCACGCCCCGGACGCAGACGAGCGGGCTGGGCAGCCCCTGCTGCGCATGGCCGCCGACGAACGCAAGGATCAGAGTTACGTGCTGGCCGCGCTCGCCCCCGAGTCGCTCGCTCGCCTTTGCTTTCCCCTTGGCGAGATGCAAAAGCCGCAGGTGCGCGAGGTCGCCGAGGGGGCGGGACTGGCGGTGGCGCGCAGGCGCGACTCCCAGGATCTCTGCTTCCTGGCGGGAACGCGCCACGGCCACTTCCTCGAGCGGCACGCCGGTCTGGTGCGGCGTCCCGGCCCGATCCTGGACCTCGAAGGCACCGTTCTCGGCGAGCACCCGGGAGCGCATGCGTTCACGGTCGGCCAGCGCCACGGCCTCGGCATCGGGTCGACGGCGCCGCTCTTCGTGCTGTCCACGGATGTGAGCGCGAACACAGTGACGGTCGGTTCGCGCGAACGGCTGCTCACGAGCGCCATTGAGGCTCGAGACGTGACCCTCCGCCGCGATGCAAGTTGCGTAGACGCGGTGCGCGTGCGCTCCCACGGGGCGAGGCTCCCCTGCAGCCTGCCCCGGGCACTCGGCGCCGGAAGCCACGCGCAGATGCAGATCGAGCTGCAGTCGCCGGCTGAGCGCACCGCTCCCGGCCAGATCGCGTGCCTTTACTCGGGCGACGTCGTCGCCGGCTACGCGACCATCGCGGCCTAGCACCGACCGGCGCCTAAGATCCGTCGCAGGATGACTTCGGACGAGATACGCGAGCGCTACCTGAGCTTCTTCGAGGAGCGCGGTCACCGGCGCATTCCCTCGGCGTCGCTCGTTCCCTCCGCGCACGACCCGTCCGCGCTGCTGACCGTCGCCGGGATGCACCCGCTTAAGCCGTACTTCCTCGGGCAGGAGCCACCGCCGGCGCCGCGCTTGACGAGCTGTCAAAAGGTCTTTCGAACCGTCGACATCGACAACGTCGGCAACACCGCGCGGCATCTCACCTTCTTTGAGATGCTCGGCAACTTCTCGTTCGGCGACTACTTCAAGCGCGAGGCGATCGAGTTCGCCTGGGACCTTTCGCGGGAGGTGTTCGGGCTGGCCGACGACGACATCTGGGTGACGGTCTTCGCCGGCGACGAGGAGCTCGGCCTCGGCCCCGACCAGGAGGCGATCGACTACTGGCTCGCGATGGGCGTACCACGCGAGCGGATCGTCGAATGCTCGCGCTCGGAGAACTTCTGGCAGGCCGGTCCGACCGGCCCCTGCGGCCCCTCCTCGGAGCTCTACCTCGACCGCGGCCTGGATTTCGGCTCCTCGAGCGACCTGCCAGGAGGCGAGAACGAGCGCTTCCTCGAGTACTGGAACCTCGTCTTCATGCAGTTCGACCAGCGCCCAGGCGCGGCTGGGCAGGCCTCGGTGCTCGAGCCGCTGCCGGCCAACAACATCGATACCGGCCTTGGCTTGAACCGGATGGCCGCGATCCTCCAGGGTAAGCGCTCGGTGTTCGAGACCGATCAGTTCCTTCCCCTGATCGAGCTCGGCGAGGAGCTGTCGGGCAGGCGCTACGGCGAGGAGTTCGAGACAGACCGCCCGCTGCGTATTCTCGCCGACCACTCGCGGGCGATGACATTCCTCCTGGCCGACGGCGTCGTCCCGTCCAACGAGGACCGTGGCTACGTCTTGCGCCGCGTGATGCGCCGCGCGATCCAGCAGGGCCGGGCGCTGGAGCTCGCGCCGGGGTTCCTGATGCGCTACGGCGAGCGGGTGCGCGAGGTGATGGGCGGCGCCTATCCCGAACTGCGCGAGCACGCCGACGCGATCGACATGTGGCTGTCGGCCGAGGAGGAGAGCTTCGGGCGCACCCTCGCCCAGGGGCTGGAGCTGCTGCAAGCCGGGATCGAGCGGGCGCGCGAGGCCGGGCGCTCGTCGGTGGCCGCCGAGGAGGTCTTCCGCCTGCACGACACCTACGGCTTCCCCTATGAGATGACGCGCGAGCTCCTCGGCGAGGAGGAGCTCTCGATCGAGGGTAACTTCGACCGCCTGATGGACGAGCAGCGCGCCCGCGGACGCGCCGGCGCTCGGGCCGGCGCCGGCGCGGATGCGGCGGACGTGCGCGAAGCCGCGAGCTCGTTCGCCGGCGAGAGCGGCACCCCCACCCGCTTCACCGGATATGAGACCGAGGAGCAGCTGACCACGCTGGGCGCTTTGCAGAGCATCGGCTCCAATGGTGCAGGCGGCGCCCCGGGCGATGGCGCGCCGAGCGCGCCGGCCGGCTCGCGATATCTCGTCAAGCTCGCCGAGTCGCCGTTCTATGCCGCCGGCGGCGGTCAGGTCGCAGACGTCGGAACGATCGAATGCGAGGGCGGCGACTGCCGGGCGCGCGTCGAGGACGTCTTCCGCGTTGGCGACGATCAGGCACTGGCAGTGGTGGTCGAGGAGGGCACGTTGCGCGCCGGCGAGCCGGTGGTTGCCCGGGTCGACCACATCGCGCGGCACGCGACAGAGGCCAATCACACCGCCACGCACCTGCTTCAGGCGGCCCTGCGCGAGCGCGTCGGCAGCCACGTGCGCCAGGCCGGGTCCTATGTCGGGCCCGACAAGCTGCGCTTCGACTTCAGCCACGGACAGGGGCTCAGCGCCGAGGAGCTGCGCGACGTCGAGGACCGCGTCAACGAATGGATCGCCCGCAACGATCGCGTGCGTCCGATCACGACGACGCTCGATGAGGCCAGGCGGCTCGGGGCGATGGCGCTGTTCGGCGAGAAGTACGGGGATGTCGTGCGAATGGTGGAGGTCGGCAACGGTGAGTACTCGCGCGAGCTGTGCGGAGGCACGCACGTGCGATCGACGGCCGAGATCGGCGCATTTCACATTCTCAGCGAGACCTCGAGCGCAGCGAACGTGAGGCGAATAGAGGCGCTCACCGGGCCCGCAGCCGTCGAGTTTCTGCGCGAGCGCGATCGTCTGCTCGCCGATGTAGCCGCGACGCTGAGAACGCGTCCCGAGGATGCACCCAACGCCGTGAGAGCGCTAGCACAGGACCGCAGGCGCCTCGAAAAGGAACTGGAGGACGGCGGGGCGGAGGGCGCCACGAGCCAGGTGGACGTCGAGAAGCTCGCCCGGCAGGCCGCGGAGGTCGCCGGTGCACAGGTGCTCGCGGCGACGGTCGATGTCTCCGACGCGAAGCTGCTACTCGACGTCGCCGACCGCGTGAAGGGCCGTCTGCAGGCGGCCGCGATCCTGCTCGGCACGGCCGCCGATGGACGCGTGCACCTCGTGTCGATCGTGTCACCAGCGCTTGTCGAGCGAGGCGTCAAGGCGGGTGCCGTCGTCAAGGCTGCCGCCCAGGTCGTCGGCGGTGGGGGAGGAGGTCGTGACACGATGGCACAGGCTGGAGGGCGCGACCCAGCGAAGCTCGGCGAGGCGATCGACGCGGGGCGCAAGGCGATCGAGTCCGCGCTGAATGGCTGAGGCGGCGATGCGGGTGCTCGCGCTCGACTACGGGAAGGCCCGCTGCGGTTGTGCGCTGAGCGACCCCACCGGCACGATCGTGACGCCCGTCGAAGCTGTCGCGCGTCCGGCGACCAAGCGAGGATTGGCGCGCCTGCAGGAGCTCGTCGGGGAGTGGGAGGTGGACCGCGTGGTCGTCGGCCTGCCGCTCTCGCTGCGGGGGACGGACACCGAGCAGACACGCGAGACACGCGAGTTCGCCGAGCGGCTCTCCGACCGCCTCGGCGAGTCCGCTCCGGTGGAGCTGCACGACGAGCGCTTCACCACGCGGATCGCCCAGCGCATGGGCGGCCCATTCACGACGAGCGAGGACTCGCGAGCGGCCGCGCTCCTCCTAGAAGGCTGGCTCGCCGCCCGATCTCGTTAAGGTCCTCTTCTTGTCTCGCGGCAATCGATCACGGCCAACGGGCGAACGTACCGCCGAGGAACGCGCTCGCGCTCGCGAAGAGCGCGAACGTCGGCGCGCCGGGCGCTCCGACGGCGCCGGCGAGAATGGCCGCGGCGCCCCGGCGCCCGAGCCGGCGCCGCCACAACCGGC
>JAOPZB010000036.1 GCA_025964355.1 Solirubrobacterales bacterium
CGGGGAAGGTAAGTCGGCGGCCGGCGTCTTCTTGAGTGACAACCCTCGACCGATCGCCCGGTACGACATCTTCTAGGCCGGCAGATTCAGCCGGCGTGCATACCCCCACGCGTCGCAAGGATCGGGCGACCGCGTCCCCATTTATGACTGGAGCAATCAGATGAAGAAAAGTCGCGCACTATCCATCAGTGCGAGTGCGGTCATCGTCGCCATCGTTGTGCTCGTCCTCGCCGCCGGCGGGAGCGCCAACAAGGCGCCCGCATCGGGCGCCACAGTCGGCGTCAAGCAGACGGCGCTCGGCAGTATCCTGGTCGGCACGAGCGGTCGCACGCTTTACCTGTTCCTCGCGGACAAACCCAACGTGAGCACGCTGTCGCGGGCCGGCTTCGCGGTATGGCCTGCGTTTGTGACAACAGGAGCCACGCGGGCAGGCGGCGGAGCGAACGCGTCGAAGATCGCCACGATCGCAAGCCGGGGTCGCAAGCACCAGCTGACCTACGCGGGACACCCGCTCTATTACTTTGTCGGCGACCAGCGCTCGGGTAGCACGTCCGGCCAAGGCCTCTTCGAGTTCGGCGCGAAGTGGTACGCAATCTCGCCGAACGGTAAGCCTGTGACGAGCGTGCCGGCGGCCCCAGCGCCGGCGACATCCGAACCGACGGGCGGCGGCTACAGGTACTGATACGCGACACCGCCCGTCACACATTGGGGCGCGCCGCAGTACGGGCGCGCCCCTTTTTCCTGCGCGCGATACTACGACCCGTCGTAGCTAAGACGCCACCGCCGGCGGTTCCTTCCGGGCCGGCTGGGCGACGCCTTAAGCTCGGGTAGCGGGATGCAGCAGGCCTCCGACGCTCGGCTGTACTCGCTCGCCGCCTTCTCCTCACGTTCGATCGCGGCCAGATAGCCCGCGGCGGCGTCGCCGCGCTCACCGGCAGCCGCCGTCTGCCACCACGCGAACGCGAGCTCGGCGTCGAGCGCCGCGTCGCGCCACGACTGCGCTCGATTGCCGACCTCGACGACCAGCCGCGTGCAGCGCTCCCGCAGGCCGGGCAGGTCCACCGGTCTCACCACCGGCCGGCCGGCTCCGTTGCGCGTAAGTGTGAACAGTGGACGTTTCACCTGGGCGGCCGAGATCGCTGGCCGCCGACCGAAGGCCAAACCGGCCGGCGAGCGACTATGACGGTCTGTAGTAGCTAGACACCGGCTAGCGGCGATCCTTCCCATCCCCCCGAGCAGGTCGCGGCGTGCTCGCGCGCGAGCCACGAGCGGACTCGATCCGATGCTCACAAGCGCTTGTTCGCCCAGCGTCGCCCTGAAGCCGACCTCGATATTGTTCGGCCGCGGTGTCCGACAAGCGCGCACAGCACAAGTCCAAATACACGCTGGACAGGGGGATCCCAGGAGCCTTCGAGGGGGAGACGATCACCCGCCGGCGACTGATGACGGGCACCGCGAACGCCGCCGGCGCGGTCGCCGTGGCCGCGTTCGCCCTACCGGCGCTCGGCTTCGCACTCGGGCCGATCTTCGAAACGCAGCCGCACAGCTGGCAGGACATCGGGCCGGTCGACGCCTTCAACCCGAACAACTACGTGCCGGTGGTCGTCACGATCACCCCGGGCGTGAGCGAGATCGGCAAGACGACGGCCTACGTGCGCCAGAAAAACCCGGCCATCGACACCGACCGTCCCGATCGCGACACCCCGTACATCGCGATCAGCACGCGCTGCGCTCACGTCGGCTGCCCCGTTCGCTGGGTCGACGCGGCCGAGCGCTTCGTATGCCCGTGCCACGGCGGCGTCTACGACCTGCTCGGGCGACGCGTGAGCGGTCCGCCGGTGCGTCCGCTCGACCGCTTCCCCACGCGCGTGCGCGCAGGCCGGGTGCAGCTCTATACAGCCCGCTTCTCGGTCAACAGCCAGCTGCGCCGATTCTCCCCGCGCGATCCGGGTGAGCCGCTTGACGGCATCGGACAGTACCTCTATCCGTCGCGGCCCTCGGCCCGCAAGCCGTAGTGCCGAGACTGCCCACACCCAAGCTGCCCGCGGCGCTTCAGGGTCCGCCTCCGCGCCCCGGCGAGGAGAACGGCAACGTGGCGCCCGCCGACGCGGCGAAGGAGGCGGGGATCACGGTTGTCGACTGGGTCGACGAGCGCACGTCGCTGAGCGGCGCCGCCCGCTGGCTGATGTTTCGCAAGATTCCGAAGGGGACGAATTGGTACTACACGCTGGGCTCGGCGACGCTGTTCGCCTTTCTCTCGCAGGCCGTCACGGGCGTGTTCCTGGCCATGTACTACCGCCCGGACGCGGGCGGCGGCGCCTACGAATCGATCAGGCACATAACCGACCAGGTATTCCTAGGTCAGTTCGTTCGCGGTATGCACCTGTGGGGTGCGAGCGTGATGGTCGTCCTGGTGTTCCTGCACATGGCGCGCACCTTCCTGTTCGGCGCGTACAAGTACCCGCGCGAGCTCAACTGGGTGATCGGTGTCGTGCTGCTGATCCTGACGTTGGTGATGGCGCTCACCGGTTATCTGCTGCCGTTTGACCAGCGCGCGTACTGGGCCACGGTCGTGGCCAACAACATCACGGCGACCGGCCCGCTGATCGGCCCATACCTCGGGGACTTCCTCAGGGCCGGACCCGAATTCGGCGCGACGACCCTCTCGCGCTTCTACTCGATCCACATGCTCGTCGTACCCGGGCTCATCGCCGCGCTGATCGGTGCGCACCTCTATCTGGTGACCAAGCTGGGCACGACGGCGCCGCCGTGGCAGAAAGTCGAAACGCGCCCGGAGCTCAACGAGGCGGAGGTATAGAGCAGATGCCCCGTCGAGCGCCCGCCCGCCCGCAGCTCCTCTGGAGTGATCCGCGATGAACCGTCGCGAGAAGGAGCAGTATCTGCGCGACTACGGGATCCTGAAGGCCAAGGGCAAGCCGTTCTTCCCCTACGCCGTGACCAAGGATGGCGCGATGGCGTGTGTCGTCTTGGCCGTCATCATCACGATGTCGCTGGTCCTCGGCGCCGGCCAGGGGCCAAAGCCCAATCCGACGACGACGTCATACGTCCCGCGACCGGACTGGTACTTCTTCTTCCTCTTCGAGCTGCTGCGGGTGGTCAAGCCGGACAGCCTCACCCAGCTCGCCACGATCGGGATACCGACGCTCGGCATGATCGCGCTGTTTCTCCTGCCGTTCTACGATCGCAGCCCCGAGCGCAGGCCCGAGCACCGGCCGATCGCCATGGTGACCTTCGTCGTCGTCGTCGGGGCCATGGCTCTGCTCACCTACCAGGGAGCCCATGCCGGAGACCCGACGACGATCTCACTGCCAACCCCGCAGAGGATCGTCAAGGCGGGCGGTGCCACGCTCGCCGAATACGAAGCCGGCAAGGCGGTGGTGGCCCAATCGGGCTGCCTCGCCTGCCACAAGATCGGCGAAAACGGCAATGGCGGCCCGGGTCCGAACCTGACCCGCGTCGCGACGCGCCTGCCGGCAGGCGCGATCGCGCGAACGCTCGTCAACCCGACGGCGCCGATGCCCTCGTTCCGTAATCTGCCGCCGAACAAGTTCAAGGCCGCCGTCGCCTTCCTGAACCAGCTGAAGTAACGCCCATGGGTCTTGGGCAAGCCGCAAGCTCTGGCCGCCTCGACGCGGACAGGGTGCGCGCGATGTTCGACCGCATCGCCGGCGTCTATGACCTGATGAACACGGCGATGACGGCCGGCCTGCATCATCGCTGGCGCGAGCGCGCGGCCGAGATGGCCGGGGTCGCGCCCGGGAGCCGCGTGCTCGACGTCGCGACCGGCACCGGCGACCTGGCGCTCGAGCTGGCGCGGCGGGTCTCCCCGACGGGCCAGGTGGTCGCCAGCGACTTCTCCGAGGCGATGCTCGATCGCGCCCGGGCAAAGGCCGACAAGCGACCGGCCGAGGAGGTGCATCCGCGGTTCGAGTGGGCCGATGCGATGGCGCTGCCCTACCCCGACGACTCGTTCGACTCGGCGACGGTGGGGTTCGGGGCGCGCAACTTCGACGATCTCGCAAAAGGCCTCTCCGAGATGGTTCGCGTGGTCCGACCGGGTGGCCGCGTGGTGGTGCTTGAGATAACCACGCCCACGCGGGCGCCCCTGTCGCTCTTCTACCGGGTGTGGTTCGACCGGCTCGTTCCGCTGCTCGGGCGTCTCGCGGGCGCGGTGGCGGCTCTTGCCACTCGTCTCGGGCGCCCGACCTCCGGCGGGTCGATTGGCGACGCCTACACCTATCTCCCGAGCTCGGTCAGGCGGTTTCCGGGCCCGCCTGCGCTGGCGGCCGAGATGGAGCAGGCCGGCCTGAGCGACGTTCGCTATCTGATCACTGCCGGCGGAATCGTCGCCATCCATGCTGGCACTGTTCGCTCGGAGAGGGCATGATGGGCGCAGTGGGAAGCACAGCGGCCATCGGACCAGAGGCGGGCGTGGACGGGCTCGACGCGATCATGCGCCGGGGCGGCGATGGGCTGCGCGAGCGGATGGCCCGCACGGAGCTGCATCTCGAGCGGGTCACGGCACAGGCCGGCGCGCCGCTGGCCACGCACGCGAACGCGACGATCGTTGCCGGCGGCAAGCGGCTGCGACCGCTGCTCGTCGTGCTCGCCGCCGAGTCCGCCGGCGGCCCGCCGGAAACCGACGATGGCGAGGAACGGCTCGTGCGCGCGGCGGTGGCGGTCGAGCTCGTGCACTCGGCCACCCTCGTCCACGACGACCTGATCGACGGCGCGCAACTGCGCAGAGGACATCCGACAGTCGCCACGGTCGCCGGACGCCAGGTCGCGATCGCGACGGGCGACCTGCTCTTCTCGCGCGCGTTCGCCGAGCTTGCGCTCAACGACGACGCCTCCCAGCTGTCCGCACTCTCGGACGCGAGCTCGGCGCTTGCCGCCGGGGAGCTCCTCCAGCGCGAGGACGCGTATGCCGCGCACGTGGCCGTCGAGCGCTACCTCAGGCGCTGCGAGCTGAAGACGGCGGCGCTGTTCGAGGCCGCCTGCCGTCTGGGCGCGCTCACGGCAATCGAAGCCTCCGCCGCGCTCGCGGACGCCCTCGGCGCGTTCGCCCGTCGCATCGGCCTGGCCTTCCAGATGCTCGACGACGTGCTCGACGTCTCCGGGCCGGTGGAGCGAACGGGCAAGGCACGCGGCACAGACCTGCTCGACGGCACCGTCACGCTCCCGTTCATCCTCGCGCGCGAACGCGATCCCGAGCTGGCCACGCTCGACATCGCAAGGCTCAGGGGTCCGCGACAGGCCGAGGAGCTGTGTGAGCGCATCGCCGCCACGGGTGCGCTCGACGAGGCCCGCGAACGGGCCCTGGCCGTCGTTGCCAAGGCGAAGGCGGCGCTGCCGACGGTGCTGCCGGACGGCCGTGCGGCGCTGCTTGACCTGGTCGCCGACTCGGTCGTCGAGCGCTACCGCTGATGGCGGCTCAGAAGTCGCTGGGGGTGATCACGTCGGCGTCGAGCGCTCGAATGAAGAACTCGATTTCCTCCGACATGTTCGCGTGCGTCATCCGCCGCAGGTCCCCGAGCAAGGCGCTCGACCCACGGTCGAGCTCATCGTCCAGACGTTCGACGGCGGTCTGCTCGAAGACGCCCTCGCGCCTGGACTCGCACTCTGGACAGCGCAACAGGATGCGCCAGTTGCGGGGCCCTTCCTCGGACCAGTCGAGCGGATAGGCAAGCTCGCCGCCACAGTGAAAGCAGATGTGCAGGGCCTCGGGGGCGCATGTCCCATCGGCTGCCTTGAGCTGATCGCCGCACACGAGGTGGGTCTGGTCACCGCTGGGAGGCTGCGGGCGCTGCCGGATGTCTGGGTCGTTCTCGGAGTGCATGGCCGCTTCCCCGTTGTCATCGACGGCGAGCGCTGGAGGCTTTAGCTCGTTGCCCACGCATTCGCGCAATTGATGCGACCAGCGGCGAGACGAGCAGCTTTGCTGGCGATTGACCGGCGGCCCGGCGGCCGGCGGCCGGTCGTGGCCGCGGTGATAGGTTCAATGGGGCAATGGTGAGCGCGATCCGCACGATCGGCCACGAGGATCGGCTCAGTCTCGTCGACCACCTCGACGAGCTGCGCAACCGCCTGATCGTGAGCGCAGTCGCCCTGGCGGTCGCGTTCGGCTTCTGCCTCTGGCAGAACCATGCGCTGCTGAAGATCATCAACGAACCGCTCCAAACCCAGACCCAGAAGCAGGTCGCCAAAGGCCAGGGCACCGTGGGGCAGGCCGTGCTCGCGCAGAAGGCGCTGCTGAAGGTCGCCGAAGACACGGGCGCGGCGCTCGGCGTGCTCGCCAAGCCCGGCAGCGGCCTCTCGGCCAAGTCGCGCGCCCAGATTCCGCCGCTGGTAGCGGCGCTGAACGCCGACGTGGCCAAGCTTCCGCGAAACGCGCAGGGAGACAAGCCAGTCACGCTGGGCGTGGGAGAGCCGTTCACGACGACGATCACGGTGACGCTCTACTTCGCCCTGATCATCTCGCTGCCGCTCATCCTGTTCGAGCTCTACGGCTTCATCCTGCCGGCGCTGGCGCCGAGAGAGAGAAAAGTGGCCGTGCCGCTATTGACCGCCGTGCCGTTCCTGTTCGCGATCGGGGTGCTGTTCGGCTACTTCGTCGTGCTTCCGGCCGCCGTGCGCTTCTTCGTCAACTTCAACTCGAGCGAGTTCAACGTGCTGGTCCAGGCCAGCCAGTTCTACGGGTTCGCCGCGACGGTGCTGCTGGCTATGGGGCTGATCTTCCAGATTCCGGTGCTGATCCTCGGCGCAACCCGTCTCGGAATCGTGACGCCGCAGCAGCTGCGCAAGCACCGGCGCTACGCTCTCGTGGCATGCGCCGCGCTGGCCGCGTTCCTTCCCGGGGACGTCATCACCCTCGTGCTGGAGACCGTACCGCTCTACCTGCTCTACGAGGCGAGTATCCTGGTTGCAGCATTTGTAGGGCGAGCCGATTTCGACCTGCGCGATGAGGGCAGCACGAGCACTCGAGGCCCCCGGAATCCCGCGGATGATCCGGCGCCACCCCCGGACCACCCAGTGGAGCCAACCGTGCAGGACATGATCGATCACGTAGACCCAAGGCTGTCTGACTGATGCTGTTCGACCTCCGCGGACGCGGCCGTCGCCGTACGGTCCGGGTGATCTACACGGGCCTCGCCCTGCTGATGGGCATCGGGCTGATCGGGTTCGGCATCGGCGGCGGCTTCGGCGGCGGCGGGCTGCTGACGGCGGCGAGCAACAATGAAGGCGCGAGCAGCGCGAGCTTCGCCAGCCAGATCAAGCACTACACCAAAGTCACCCGGCAGCAGCCGAAGAACGTGGTCGCGTGGGAAGGACTGACGAAGGCCCTGCTGCACGAAGCCGGAGGAAGCGCCTATGTCAGCGAAACGGGCGTCGTGTCGAGCAAGGGCAAGGAACTGCTCCAGCAGGCGGCGCAGGCATGGACGACATACATCGGGCTGAACCCGCCCAAGCCGAACACCGAACTGGCCCAGCTGATGGTGACCCACGTCTACAACGAACAGGGCCTCAACGAACCCGCCCAGGCGGTCTCCGCGCTGCAGATCGTGCTGGCGAGCCGTCCGAAGAGCGCGGCGCTGTGGGCGGCACTGGCCGAGTACGCCTACAAAGCCAAGAACGTCCGCATCGGCGACCTCGCATCGGCAAAGGCCGTCGCCTTCGCACCGGCTACACAGCGGACGCGCCTAAAGAAAGAACTGGCGGAAGTGAAGAAGTCTCCGAGCGGTGGGGGCAAGGTCTACACGACCACGACGAACGGCAAAACCTACACCGGCACGCTGAACGCCAACAAAGAACTGCAGGGGACCGAAGTCCAGAAAACCACGCCGGCACCAGCGACCCAGCCGCCGGCGACCACCAAGAAATAGGCGAGCTCGGGTAGAATCCAAGCCTGAGCCGGCCGACCCTCGCCGGCGCCCTCCAGGGCCGTTAGCTCAACCGGCAGAGCAGGGGCCTCTTAAGCCCAAGGTTCCGGGTTCGATTCCCGGACGGCCCATTGCGAACGCTCGGACCGTCTCGCTCCCTGCGGCGGATATCGTGCCTCGATGCCCTCTTTTACGCTGGCGCGCGGCCGTCTTCTGCGAGTGCTCGAGGAGTCCGATGCGCAGGAGCTCCACGAGCTGATCGAGCGCAATCGCCCGCGCCTGGCGCGCTGGATGGCCTGGGCGGTCGAGCACCAGACGCCAGGGCAGACGCTGGATTTCATCCGCGTGACGCGCAGGCAGCTCAGCGCCAACGACGGCCTTCAGACGGCGCTGGTCGCAGAGGGAAGGATCGTCGGCATGGTCGGCTTCCATTCGGTCGACTGGCAGAACCGCGCGACCAGCCTCGGCTACTGGCTGAGCGAGGACGAGGAGGGGCAGGGCACGATGACGCAGGCGGTGGCGACGCTCACCGGACACGCATTCGCCGACTGGCACCTCAACCGGGTTGAGATCCGCGCCGACGTCGAGAACGCCCGCAGCCGCGCGATACCCGAGCGGCTCGGGTATCGGCGAGAGGGCATGCTGCGCCAGGCCTACCGGATATCCGGTGACCGCTACAGCGACGATGTCGTCTACGCGATGCTCGCCGCCGAATGGCCGGCGGCTCAGCGGCGCGACACATCTTCGAGGTAGCTCTGCACCCAGCTCTCGGAGAGGTCGTCCGACTGGCGGCTCAGAGGCTGGCGCGCGAGCAGCGCGCCCTGTGGGCGCTCCACGCGCAGCGCCTCCAGCACGCGGCCGACGGCGCCCTCGAGATCGCCGGCGATGTCCTCATAGAACAGCGACAGCGGCTGCTGGCCGATGCGGAAGAAGAACCCCCGCCAGGCATCCTCGTGGCGGCGCAGCTGGTGGAGCAGATGATCGATCGCGTCGAACGAGTAGACCGAGCGGTGCTCTGCCTGCTCCTCGCTGATCACGTCGGCGTCCCGGCTCCAGACAAGCGTCTGCAGCGCCCTCCACAGCGACACTGCCTGGCGCACCTTGTCGCTGCGCGACACGAACACGTATTTCAGTTCCGGGAAGGCGGCGTTCAGCAGCGACCCGTCGCCCAGCCCCGCGAAGCGCGGGATCCCCCGCATGAGCGCGACGAAGTCGTTGAAGTAGCTCCACATCAGCTTTGCGCCGAAGACGCCGTTCGGCGTCGTCCCCTCCTCCAGTGCGGCCGCCAGGTGCACGCCGTAGTCGTCGCGGCTCCAGCTGGGGCTGCGCCTGGCGTCGCGGTCCAGCTCGGAGTCGGCGGGCAGGAGGCGCAGCACTTCGGGGCTGCGCAGCTCCCAGAAGTACTCGCGCGGGCGGCGCGGAAGGCCAGTCTCCTTGAGCGCCTCGAAGTACTCGCGCGGGCGACCTGCCAGTCCGGTGCTCTCGAGGCTGTTGCACAACAGGGTGCTGCCGCTGCGCGGCGTGGCGCAGACCAGATAGGAGCGCCCGGGCGCGACCGGCGGCTGCGCGGACTGCCCCGGCGCAGAGCTCATCCGATCCGGATCCTTGGTTCGCTGGCCGAGATCTGGTCGGGATCGTTGACTTCGGCGCCAGGCGGCGGCGTCGGGTCGCCTCTCAAAAGCGGGTCGTCGGTCTGCACCATCCACGCGTCGAGACGGTCGCGCATGTCTCCCAGCGTGGAGGCGCAGCGCTGCTCAGCGGCGAGGTTGGCCGCCTCGTTGGGGTCGAACACGAGGTCGTAGAGCTGCTCGGAGGCGATCGTTCGCTCCCCCCAGCCGTGCGCCAGCAGCAGGCTCTTGCTCGGCGAGTCGTCGCAGTTGGCCAGCACCGGCTTCATGCGATCACCGAAGCGGCGGATGTACTTCCAGCGCTCGGTCCGCACGGCCCGCTGTGGCTCATAGGCGGCGTGCCAGGTCATCTCGGCGAACAGCGCGTCGCGGATCGACGTCGCCTCCCTGCGCACCAGCGGGATCAGGGACTCGCCCTGCAGGAAGTCGGGTCGCTCGATCCCGGCGAGCTCGCACACGGTCGGGTAGATGTCGAGATGTGACACGAGCGCGTCATTGACCTTACCCCCGCTGAAGCCGCCCGGACCGCGCAGGATCAGCATGACTCCGAGGCCACGATCGAACATCGTCGCCTTGGCGCCCGGAAATGCAAGTCCGTGATCGGTCGTGAAGATGATCAGCGTGTTGTCGGCAAGGCCGCTCTCGTCGAGCGCCTCGAGCACCTCGCCCACGCCCTGGTCAAGCGAACGGGCGCTGGCCTTGAAGGCGGCCATGTCGCGCCGGGTCTCCGGCGTGTCCGGCAGGTTTGCCGGCGGGAGCGAGTAGAGCGCATCGCGCACCGACGATGGTCCCAGCCAGTCGCGGTGCGTCTCGAAGAACCCGACGGACAGGAAGAACGGCTGAGCGATCGGCTCGGCGATGATCTCCATCGCCCGTGGGGCGACCGTCTCGACGTGGCTGGTCTCGATCTTGACCACCTGGTCGAAGCCGATTATGTCCGGTCGCTTGGCGATGTGCTGCTCGCCGATCAGCACCGAGTGGTAGCCGGCGCCGCGCAGCGGATGCACGATGTGCTGGCGATAGTCGTTGAGCGACCAGCCGCGATGGGCCAGGCCCATCATCCCGTTGTTGTGCCCGTACTGGCCTGTCAGCAGGCACGCTCGCGAGGCCGAGCAGGTCGGCGCCGCGCAGAACGCCTTGCGAAACAGCACGCCCTGATCGGCCAGGCGCTGGATGTTCGGAGTCGGTACCGGGTGACCGTAGGGCTGGACGTAGCGCCCCGTGTCGTGAGAGTGCAGATACAGGACGTTCGGCAGCGATGGTCGGCTCATGGGCGCTCCCACACGGCAGAACCGTAGCCTAACGTTCGTCAGTCACCCGATCGGAAAACCCGCCCGCCGGGCGCGAGGCTCGCGCTCAGAGGGCGGATCGACCGGAGACGGCAACGGCCTCCTCGCCCAACAGCGTCTGGCGCCCCGCGTCGGTCCACACGACCTGCTCGCGCCCCGGGCCGACCCCGATCATCGCCACCGGCGCACCTGCGTGCTCGGCGATGAAGTCCAGGTACTCCCGCGCCGCATCGGGCAGGTCCGACGGCGTCCGGCACTCGCCGAGATCCTCCTCCCAGCCCGCCAGCTCGGTCAGCTCGGCCGTGGTGTGGTGCAGGACCGTCTGGTGGTAGGGGAAGTCGTCGAACACGGCCCCCTCCGGACCGCGGTAGCGCGTGCAGACCTTGATCCGGTCGAGTCCCGACAGGACGTCGAGCTTGGTGACGACCAGCGCGGACAGCGTGTTCAGACGGGTCGCGTAACGCAGCGCCACCAGGTCCAGCCAGCCGGTGCGCCGCGCGCGCCCGGTCGTCGTGCCGAACTCCCCGCCCCGCTGCCTGATCGCCTCGCCCATCTCGTCGTGCAGCTCGCTCGGGAACGGCCCGGCGCCCACGCGGGACGTATAGGCCTAGGCGATCCCCCAGACCTCGACGAACGCCCTCGGGCCGATACCCGTCCCGACGCACGCCGCGCCGGCGAGCGGGTTGGAGGAGGTCACGAACGGATAGGTGCCGTGGTCGATGTCGAGCATCGCGCCCTGGGCCCCCTCGAGGATCACCTTCTGGCCCGCGTCGAGCATCTCCCACATCAGCTTCGACGTATCGGCGATGTGCTGCTCCAGACGATGGCCGAACGTGAGGTACTCCTCGGTCATCGTGTGCAGATCGAGCGCCGGGTCCTTCTCGAACGGACGCAGCGAAAGGCGCTTGGGCTCCATCGCCGCGACGATCTTCTTCTTGAGGATCTTCTCGTCGAGCAGATCCTGCACCCGGATTCCCAGGCGCGCGGCCTTGTCGGCGTAGCACGGCCCGATGCCCCTGCGCGTCGTGCCGATCTGCAGGCTGCCGAGTTTCGCCTCCCCCGCCGAGTCCAGCAGCAGGTGATAGGGCATGATCAGGTGGGCGTTGGCCGAGATGCGCAGACCGCTGACGTCGACGCGCCGCGCGCGCAGCGCGTCGAGCTCGTCGATCAGGACGCGCGGATCGATCACGACGCCATTGCCAATCACGCAGCGCTTGCCCGGGTAGAGAATCCCCGAGGGGATCAGGTGGAGCTTCCACTCCTGCCCTTCGCGCACGATCGTGTGTCCGGCGTTGTTGCCTCCCTGGAAGCGCACCACCGCGTCGCCGTGCTCGGCGAGCAGATCGGTGATCTTGCCCTTGCCCTCATCGCCCCACTGGGCGCCGACTATGACTATTCCTGGCATGCCGACTGCAGTTTACGTCGGGTTGGCCGCCGGCCCGGAGGCGTCGAGCCCGACGGGCCCGTTCAGGCGCTCTGCTGTGCGAGCCCGTCCTGCTGGGAGCGAAACTCGCGCCGCTTGTCCTCCCCGAACAGAGGGATGAGATCGCCGCAGATCTCGACCAGGCGCGAGACCGTGCGCGCGCCGAGTCGCTCGGAGAGCTCGTCCGGCATGAGGTTCGTCGTGGCCACTATCGCCCGCTCGGCCTCATAGCGCGCATTGACGATCGAGTAGAGCTGCTCGAGCACCCAGTCGGTCTGGTTCTCGGCTCCCAGATCGTCGATGTGCAGCAGGTCGACCGCCGTCAGGCGATCAATGAAGTCGAGCTTGCCCTCCTCGGAGTCCATCGACTCGCGCAGCAGGTTGAGCAGCCGTGGCAGCGAGTAGATCGCCACCGAGCGCCCCGCGTCGAGGGCCGCTTTGGAGACGAGCATCGCGAGGGTCGTCTTCCCCGTTCCGACGTCGCCCTGGATCCACAGGCCCTTGCCGCCGGCGAGGTTGTCCTCGATCGCGCGTACGTAGCGGCGCACCGATCGGATCTGGTCCGGCGCCGTTCTCGCGAGGTCGCTGACCGGAGGCCGGTCAAACGACACGCCGCGATACCTGCGCGGTATGCGCCCAGCAAGGCTTCGGGTGCGCGCGCCCGCGATGCGCGCCGCCCGGCAGCCGCAGTCCCTGGCGGTATTCGTCGCCTCGTCGATCACGAACCCGCTGCCGTCGCACTCACCGAGCGGACATGCGCGCTCGTCGCCGTCGCCCCGGTGAGCCGCGAAATCCAGCTTCTCGCCCGACGCCTGGAACAGCTCGTCGCTCATCGCGCGTAGCGCTCGCCGGCGTAGTTCATGAACTTCGGGTACTCCTTCTGGAAGGTGAGCGTCACTTCTCCGGTGGCGCCGTTGCGGTGCTTGGCGATGATCAGGTCGGCCTCGCCGGGGCGCTCGGAATCCGCCTCGTAGTACTCGTCGCGGTAGATGAACATCACGAGATCCGCGTCCTGCTCGAGGTTCCCACTCTCGCGCAGGTCCGAGAGCTGAGGTTTCTTGGGCGAGCGCTGCTCCACCGCGCGACTCAGCTGCGAGAGCGCAATCACCGGCACGCCCAGCTCACGCGCGAGGATCTTCAGCCCGCGGCTCAGCTCGCCGACGGCGGTGACGCGGTTGTCGTAGCGGCTGTCGGTGCGCATCAACTGCAGGTAGTCGATGATGATCAGCCCCAGGCCTCCCTCGCATTGACCGTGCAGCCGTCGCGCCTTGGCGCGGATCTCGAGCATGCCGACGTCGCTGGAGTCGTCCACCCAGAGCGGCGCTCGCGCCAGGCGCTGGCTCGCGTCGAGGATCTTCGGCCAGCGCTGCTCGGCGACGCGCCCCTTGCGAAGCTCCTCGCCCTTGATGCGCGCCTGCGAGGCCACGAAGCGCTGCGCCAGCTCGGCCTCCGCCATCTCCAGCGAGAACAGCGCCACCGGCTTCCCGTGTTCGACGGCCGCGTTCTCCGCGATGTTGCACACCAGCGCGCTCTTGCCCATCGCCGGTCGCGCGGCGATGATGATCAGGTTGCCCGGCTGAAAGCCGCCGGTGATCTCATCGAGGTCCTTGAACCCCGACGGCGTCCCCGTCAGCGACGTGCCCTCCAGCGACAGGCGATGCAGCTTGTCGAGCTCCTCGTGCAGGACCTCCTCGATCGCCCTGAAGTCCTGCTGGCGATCGTCGCGGGCCACCTCGAGCATCGCCTTCTCGGCCAGCTCCACCAGCTCGCGCGGAGGAGCCTCGTGGCCGAGCACGCTCTCCTGGATCTGATACGAGGCCTTCAGCAACCGCCGCAACAGCGCGTTCTCGCGCACGATCTGCGCGTAGCGGCGGGCGTGCCCGGCAGCCGGCACGACGCCCGTCAGCTCATCCACGCCGGCCCTGCCGCCGACGCCGTCGAGCTTGCCCATCCGCTTGAGGCGGTCGGTCACCGTGAGCACGTCGACAGGCTCGCTGTCGTTGTACAGCGACAGCATCGCCTCGTAGATCGTCCCGTGGCGTTCGCGGTAGAAGTCGTCCGCCCGCAGGCCCTCTTCGATCACCAGCGCGTAGAGGGAGCGGTCCGAGAGCAGGATCGCGCCGAGAACCGACTGCTCGGCGTCGAGGTTGTGGGGCGGGGCGATCACGCCCGCCGGTCCGCCGGGGGCGGCGGGATTGCCATTCTGTGTCGAGACGGCGTTCATGGCCATGGCTGAGGCGAGTCTAGATCGGCGCACCTCGCGCCCAGCCCCTCGTCCCCGCTATCTCGGAGGAATTCGCTATCCACGAACGCATGTTCGCAGGAGGCGGGGACGGAGCTGTCGAGAAACGGCTGGCGGCGAGGGGCCGCCGGAGCGACTATTTCTTGGCGACGACCATCGTCTTGATCGTCGCGGTGACGCCCTCGACGACGTCGACGACGACCATGTAGGTTCCGACGTTCTTGATCGGTTCGGGCAGGTGCACGTTGCGTTTGTCGATCCGCAGTCCCCGTGCTTCACGGATCGCCGTCGCGATGTCCTGCGCCGTCACCGAGCCGAACAGGCGGCCGTCTGCGCCCGCCTGCTGGGGGATCGTGAGCACCGTGCGGTTGAGCAGGTTCACGTTCTCCTGAGCCCGCTCGACGGCCTCGCGGGCGGCTTTCTCGGCGGCCGCCTGGCGCTGGCGGATCGTTTCGACGGCCCCCTTCGTCGCGGGCTGGGCGAGCTTGCGCGGGATCAGATAGTTGCGCAGATAGCCCTTGGAGACATCGACGACGCTGCCCTGCTCGCCGAGCGTCTCCACGTCCTTGAGCAGGATCGCTTCGGGCACGACTAGCGGTCTCGGTCGCGGTCGCGGTCGCGACCGCGTGGACCGTCCTCGCGACCGCCCTCGTTCACATACGGCAGCAACGCCAGCTCGCGAGCGCGCTTGACAGCGCGGGCGATCTGCACCTGGTGGCGCCTGCAGGACCCGGTGATGCGGCGAGAGCGGATCTTGCCCTTCTCGGAGATGAACTT
>JAOPZB010000038.1 GCA_025964355.1 Solirubrobacterales bacterium
CCGGCCGGGGCGGCGAATAAGTTGTACGTGTGGAGATGACGACGCGACCGGCGCCGGCCTGGCGCGATGACGCCATGCCGACGCCCGACGAGCTGCTCGAGCGCTTCGGCCTGGAGTCCTTCAGACCGGGTCAGCGTGAGGCGGTGCAGGCGGCGCTGGCGGGGCGCGACAGCCTGGTGGTGATGCCGACGGGCGGAGGCAAGTCGCTGTGCTATCAGCTGCCGGCGCTCGCGGAGCGCGGTCTGGTGCTCGTGGTGAGCCCGCTGATCGCGTTGATGGCCGACCAGTGGCGCAGGCTGAGCGACGCCGGGGTGAGGGCGACGATGCTGGCGTCGGGCATGCAGGAGGGTCACAACGCGCAGGGGCTGCGGGACATCTCCTCGGGCGAGACGCAGCTAGTGCTCGCTGCGCCCGAGCGGTTTGCGTCGCCGGCGTTCCGCGAGGCGCTCGCCCGCAGGAGGGTGTCGCTGTTCGTCGTCGACGAGGCGCATTGCGTGGCGGAGTGGGGGCATGACTTCAGGCCGGACTACCTTCGCCTGCACGATGCGATCGCGTCGCTCAGCGAGGGCGACGCCGGGGGCGGGCGGCCAGCGGTGATGGCGGCGACGGCGACGGCGACTCCGCGCGTCGCGAAGGAGATCGCGACGCGCCTGGGACTGCGCGACTGGCTGTCGATCCGCTCGGGGTTCGACCGTCCGAACGTGAGCTTCGACGTGGTGGGCCTCGAGGGCAAGGGCGCGATGGCGCGCAAGCGAGCGGCGCTCCTGCACGTCCTCGGCGAGCGAAGCTCGAGGCCGGCGATCGTCTACTGCGGGACCAGGAAGGACGCCGAGCAGGTGGCGGCGACGATCTCGCAGGAGGGGATCGCGACCGTCGTCTACCACGCCGGCATGAGCCCGGAGTCGCGACGCGACAGCCAGAGCGCGTTCATGGAGGGGCGGGCGGAGGTGGTGGTCGCGACGAACGCGTTCGGGATGGGCGTCGACAAGGCCGACGTGCGGACGGTCGCTCATTGGGCGCTCCCGACGAGCCTAGAGGCCTACTACCAGGAGGCGGGCCGCGGCGGGCGCGACGGGCTGCCGGCGCGAGCGCTGCTGCTGTCCTCGCGCGCGGATCTCGGCAGGCTGATCAGGTTCATCAAGGAGCGCGAGACGAGCGTGCAGGACGTGCGCGGCTTCGTGGCGCGCTTACGCCGCGGAGCGCAGGACGGCATGGCGGCTATCGGCCACGGCCAGCTCGGCGAGCGCGACCGTGTGTTGCTGTCGATCGCCGAGCGGGCGGGTGCCGTCGAGCTGCAGCCTGCCGGAGCGGACGGCCTGCTCGTCAGGCTCACGGGCCAGGGCAGCCCGCGCCGGGCCCAGCAGGCCATCCAGGCGGCGAGGGACCGCGGCTGGGAGTCCTACCGCTCGATCGAGCGCTATAGCGCGGCCTCGGAGGCGTGCCGGCGCCGCCAGATCCTCGATCACTTCGGCGATGAGGAGGAGTGCCGCCCGACGGGAAGATGCTGCGACGTGTGCGACCGCGACGTCGCGCTCGATCGCGCGGTGAGCGCGGAGCTCGCGTCCCCTTCTCGTAGGCGTGCGCGGCGCGGGAGCACCGGCGGCGAGGTGCCGGACGGGCTCCCGGCAGACCCTGTGGACGAGGAGCAGTTCGAGAAGCTCAGGGCGTGGCGGTGGGAGCGCGCGGAGGGCAAGCCGGCGTTCACGGTCGCGGCGAACACGGTGCTCGAGGAGGTGCTGCGCCGGCGACCGCGCAGCGCCGCCGAGCTGATCGAGATCAAGGGCATCGGCAAGGCGTTCTGCGACAAGCACGGACAGTCGCTGCTCGAGGCGATCCGGGCGCTGCCCGCGGCCCGAACCTGAGCGGTCGCCGCCGGTCGCGATGCGTGACGCCGGCCGGTCGCCATGGGTCGGGCCAGCTGGTCGCCATCGGGTCGCGGCGCGTGGTGCGGCGCTAGCATCAGGGGCCGCGCCGACGTAGCTCAGCTGGTAGAGCACTTCACTCGTAATGAAGGGGTCCGGGGTTCGAGTCCCCGCGTCGGCTCTGGGTTCTTCGAAGGTTGCCCGATCTTGAGGACACTCTGAGGACGCACTTTTGCGCGAGCGTCCCAAATCTTGTCCTCGCGGTCACACGGTTCTGCTCGTCGTACTCCGCGAAGAGCCCGCGCCGATCTCCCCGGAAGTAGCTTTCAATGCCCTCGCGTTCGACATGGCCGTCACCTTCGACGGTTCCTGGGAACGCGGGTGACCACTCGAAGTCAGGAGTGAAGAGATCGTCATAGGCGTCGAGATCGCGCCGATCGAAGGCGTCAATCCCTCACTTGGCGATCTCCAACTTCTTCAGCGACATCGGCTACTCGGCCAGGCCCACGGCTTTGAGGGCCTGCTGCTGGTCGTTGTAGTAGCCGATTTCCGTGATCTTGCCTGCCCGCAGCGTGCTGACCACAGCATCCTGCCGGGACAGCTCGATGCCACTTCCCTTGCCCGTGACGATCATCGAGAACAAGGCGATGCCGCGGTCCTCGGCCGCGGGCCGGACCTCCAAGCCCTCGATCCTCCAACTCTCCCAAGCGTCGTTCCAGACGGCGATCCACCTCCGGAATCCGTCATGACCCTTGTAGTGCTCGGTATCAAGGCTGATGTCCAGATCGTCTATCTCAACGTCGGGGTCCAACTCAGCGAGGACCGGCTGCCAGTCGCCGGTGTCCTTCGCCCTTACGAGCGCTGTCACAAACCGACGAATCACCTCAACCTTCTGCTCAGAAATACGCCTTCATCTCCCATCGCGGAAGGTGATCACCCAGCCGGAACGCCGCTCCACCGCCACGCCACTGGCTTTGCCTCGGGCCTTTTTCACGAAGAGCGCCCATGACCTTATCGCCTCCCGTGTCGCGCAGGTCCTCGATCTCGACGCGAACCGGCTCGAAGGATGCCTAGAACTTGCGGAGATAGCTGAGGACCTCATCGCGGCCAGGAGGTTGCCGCGCTACCACCTACGCTCCCTCGCCGAGGTTGTTAGTGCGCTTGGCGCATCGGAGGCCCGCTTCGCACCTCGATCCAATGAGGAGCTGTGCCTATGCCAGGCGCGACGCCTGCGAAGGATCCGAGCGGCTACTTCTTGACGCCAAGCAGCCCGCTGCGTCTCTCTGGTATGGCGAATCCAGGCGGTGGAGTCGTCGGCAGCTGCGCTGGCGGCTTTGGGGCAGGCGGGGTCTGGGCCGGTTGATCTTGAGGTGCTTTGGTCGCCATAGCTTCAGCTTACCCGGTGACGCTGAGAGTCCACAGGATGACCTCGCTAGCGACAAGTACGCAACTTGCGGTCAGCCAGCTCGAAAGTACGCCGATCTTGTTGCCGTTGGTTCGCAGATGGGGTGCGGTCCAAAGGCCCGCCGCGCGATACGCCTCCGTCACGTCGCTTACGTCTCGATGGTCACTCTCTGCGAGGAGGGCCTCGCCACGGAAGGCGAAGACAAACTCGTGTGGTAGGAGCACCCAAATGGCGCTCCCCACGGACAACACGAATGAGATCAAGGCTAGGACGCCCCACGGATCAAGGGAGCCGTGGCTGGTCTTTGCGCCAAGGAATGCGCCCGCGACGGACGCCGCGGCGATGACGGTGCCAGCACGAGCTCTCAGCGCCGAGAGGGCGCGCTCTTGCTCAGCCAACGCATCGGCGGTCAACTCGAAACTGAGCTGCTCAACAGACTGAGCCACACACCCGTTTTACCGATCACTTGAGACGGGGATTCCGGTCTACGTATGCGGGTGGGCGCGGCCAAGGCCTCGCTGTGTACCTTGTCTCGAACTGCCACGCGTCAGCGAGGCATGCTCGGAGCGGCAGACGCTTCGGCGAGCATCGGCACAGCCGTCACGCCGCCGTCGGGAGGCGCCGGCGCCGGCGCGGGGCTGGGCGAAGGGCGCTCGAGCACCTCCAGCACGGCCGACACGACGGCGGGGTCGAACTGGATCCCCGAGTTAGCCGTCAGCTCGGCGACGGCGACGTCGACTGACATTCCCTTGCGGTAGGAGCGAGTGGTGGTCATCGCGTCGAACGCGTCGCATGCGCTGACGATGCGGGACTCGAGCGGGATCTCCTCGCCGCGTAGGCCGTCGGGATAGCCGCCACCGTCCCAGCGCTCGTGTGAGGAGCGCACGATGCGTCCGACGCTGCGCATGACCCCTCCGACGGTCTCGAGCATGCGTTGGCCCTCGATCGTGTGCATCTTCACGATCGCCCACTCCTGCTCGTCGAGCTTGCCCGGCTTGTTGATGATCTCGTTTGGGATCGCGATCTTGCCTACGTCGTGAAGCAGCGCGCCGAACTCGACGTTGCGGCAGCGCTCGGCGTCGAGCTTCAGCGCCCGCGCGACGTTGAGCGACAGCCGCACCACTCCGCGGCAGTGCTCGCCTGTATAGGCATCGTCAGCCTCGACGACGTCGCCGAGGACGAGCGCGGTGCCGCGGTAGGCGTCGTTGAGCTCGATGAGCTGCTCCATGCGTGCTTCGCGCTCCCGCGAGAAGACGCTCATCACGCCGAACAACGGCAGCACGCTGAGCACCGCCCAGCGGTGCTGGATGGTCGCGAAGGCGACGGCCAGCCCGACGGGCGAGAGCGCAAGATCCATCAGATAGATGCGAGAGACCTCTCCGGCCAGCTCCCTTGCCGTGGGTCCCGAACGCACGCGCTCTCGCAGGAGGTTCGACAGGAAGTCGCCGGCGAACTGCGCGGCGAGCGCCAGGGCAAGGACGCCGGGATGGCCGATGGGATGGCGGTCGCCGGCGATGACGAGCACGATCGCGGGGCCCAACGCGAACCAGCTGTTGCCCGGTGCCGTGAGCAGGCGGCTCGGTGCGAGCCGTCCGCTGAGGACCGAAGGAAGCATGCCCACGGCCCAGGCCGCCATCAGGAGCAGCGGCACGAGGGCAGCGGGAACGGCGAGCAGCATCGGCACGAAGACGACCTGGATCGGGACGGTGATCCCGCCCCCGATGTCGAACCGGACCTGGGTGGCCGCGGCTGCGCATGCGACATAGGCGATGGCGAGCCCTAGGCCGACGTGCCCGATGCGCGGCGCCAGCAGGGCGAGCGCGGCGGCGGCGAGCAGGAAGCCCCCGCCGACCGCCAGCTCGGCTCGCCGCTCCTTGGAGACGAGCCGCTGCGCACGACGCGCGAGCGACACGCGCAGCCGCTCTGCCTCGGCTACGGGGTCAGCCGGCACGTCGTCCGCTCCGCCGCGTGCTCATCGCGTACCGCGGGGGTCCACGAACACGTCGTCGATCTGCGATGTGCCCAGCAGGGCGGTGAACCGAAGCGACAGCTTCGTCGTTCCGCCGTTGAGCAGTGCACCGGCGAAAGAGGCGGTCAGCATCGGCAGCGTGGGCCTCCACGTTCGGCTCAGCGTCGCCGCTCCGAGCGGCAGCGCGACCGGCCCGAGCAGCGTCGGGTAGACGACCTGCACCGCCACGGTCGCGAGCAGGCTGTTGTTGCGGACGAAGAAGCGGAACGTCGGGTCCGAGGCGTCGACGCACACGGGCGGCGACTGTGCCGAAGCACCGGCCGGGAGCACCAGGGACGACTGACCGACCGTTCCTGTCACGCCGTATGGCTCACTGCCTGTCGTCCTGGTGGCGCCTCCGGCGAGCGACCAGCCTGCCAGCGAGCCCTCGAAGCTCCCGCCGGGAACAGCCTCGTATGAGCTGGAATCGCCCCACGCGGCGAACGGATGACTCAGGGTCGTTGCGGGGCATGTTCCGCTGTTGATGAGAGCGGCGCCGGCGGGCGCGGTCCCGGCCATCGCGGAGACGATCAGCGCTCCGGCGGTGCACGCCAGCCCGACGATCGCCTTGATCGGTGTCGGTTGAGTCGAAATGGTGAACACGAAAGCCTCCTGGGCTTCGTGCTGGCGGCCGAGCTATCTCCGACGGAGACCTCTGGCTTTGCGCCCCTGCCTCGCAACAGGTTTGCCTTTGGCAGCTTCGTTAGTAAGTGCGCCGCTTGTATCGCCCAAATGGTCAACGACTGAACTGCCGCGCACCGATCTGGACGGGTGTTGAACGTCGCACGAGGCCCAAGCGAACGGCGGGATGATCGTCGACCACGAACAGCCGAATCGGCTGCGGCCTTGGATGGGGCGCGGCAGTGCGATTGAGGGTCGTAGGTTCGACCGCTCGTGTCACGGTGAGCATTGTTCCCTCCTCGGTCTTGGTCACTGCGATCAGGCTCGCAGGCACACGGCCATCGCGGAATAGGGTGCGAACCTCATCTTTTGCCGCGAGACGGCGGCCTGCCGCGAGGGCTCGTCAGGCGTCCAGCGCCGCCGCGGCGAGCTCCAGCTGGTCGTCGCCGTAGAAGATCGACTCCCGGACCTTCAACGACGGAACCCCGCGGACTCCCGCGTCCCAGGCCGCCTGCGTGGCTTCACGCAGCGCCTCCCTGACCGGCGCGAGCTCGAGCTCGCGAGCCATCGCATCGGCGTCCAGCCCGGCCTCGCGGGCGCATTCCAGCAGGACTGCCATGTCGGAGATGTCCTCTCCGCGCTCGAACTCCCGGCGGAACACCGCTCGGGCGTACGCGTCCGGCGCGCCCTGCTGCTTGGCCCAGGTCGCGCAGCGCATTGCCGTGAGTCCGTTGGCCGGCCATGACGGCGGCCAGCGCAGCGACGCCAGACCGTAGCGCTCCGCCCGCGCCTCGATCTCGGCCATTCGCCCGTTTCTGGCCGGCGTCTGTGCCCATGATCCGAACCCGCGCCGGGCGAAGATCGCACCGAGCAGCACCGGTTCCATCTGCGGCTCGCGCCTCAGGACCGAAGGCGCACGTTCCATCGCGAGATACGCATATGGCGAGCCGAGGTCGAAGTACAGGACCGGATGGACGGCGGGCAAAAAAAGGACCTCCTCGATCGGCGCGCCGAGCGAGCGGAGCTAGCCTTCCATCGCGTAGGACGGGCACTGGGTTGGCACGGTGCCTGCCGGCGGTAGGCATCCGTCGAGGCGAGCGGGGGGCCTGTGACGACGGACGACCAGGCGCGTGTACTTTCCGATCTGTCCCGCCTTTGCCACCCGGATCTCCAGCACCACACCCGCGGGCAGCGCTCTCTCGAAGCGTCTGAACCTCACCGTGACCGTGCCGACGCTCGTCGCTGTCGCGATTCTGCTTTCCAATCTGGTCGGGCACCCTCGTCCGTGACAGGCGACCGTGATCCCAGCGCCCGGCGGCGCCTCGACCGACAGCAGCCGGAGCTTCATACCCGAGTTGGATTCCGCCCCGACGATGCGAACGATCGGGAACGGCAGCAGCACACCGGCCTGCGGCGCGCTCACCTGAATCGTCTCGACGGCAATGCTCGACAGGCCGTCGGCGCCGGTGACACGCAGCCGCACCGTGTGAGCCCCGGGGTTGGAGAAGGCGGTGCTCATCACCGGACCGCCTTCAGCGAATGCCCCGCTGTTCGCCAGGTCCCATGCGTAGGCGGTGATCGGGCTGCCTGCATCGGTGGAGGTCGAAGCCAGCGACACGGGTTCGCCGGGGTGCGGTGAGACCGGGAACCACAGGAACGAGGCCACGGGGGAGTCGCCGATCGCCTGAGCGGCCGGGGCCACGGCGCAGGCGACGACTGCCAGCGTGCAGGCACGCCTAAGCGCTTTCGCGATCCGCACGCGCCCGGCTGTTCGGACCACGATTCTCACGAAGATGGGCATGCGATCGGTTTGATGCCGGCAGGGTCAAGGCACGAGTCCAGGCGCACCGGCAGCATGCGCCGACGGACGACGAAGCGCGTGTACGCTCCGATGTCGCCGGCGCTCGAGACGCGGATCTGAAGCACGGAGCGCGCTGACAGGAAGTGCTCGAACTGTCGGAATCGCGTCCACAGCGCTCGGCCTCGTCGTGAAATGCCGACACGACGGGCCGACCTCGCCGGACAGCTGAGACCCTGGCAGGTGAGTGTGATCTGGGAGTGGGCCGGCGCCGCTACGCGAAGTTGCCTGAGCCTCACGCCGTCATGAAAGACCTTGCCAACGATCCTCACGACCGGAAACGGCGCGAGCACGCCGGGTGGAGGGGCGCTCATATGAATCGTCTCGACGGCGATGCTCGAAAGATGATCGGCGGAGGTGACACGCAGTCTCACCTGGTGACTCGCGGGCGTCGGGAACGTCGCCGTCGTGGCCGCACCTCCCGCTTTGAACGGGCCGAATGGTCCGTTGTCGGCAACGTCCCAGGCGTACTCGGTGATCGGGCTGGTCCTGTCGCTCGACGTCGACACCAGCGAGATCGATTCACCGGTATGCGGCGACGCGGGAAACCAGACGAACGACGCCAGCGGATATGCCTTCAGGCTGTATAAGGCGGCAGAGATCGCCGGCGGCGGTTCACCAGATGCAACACAGACCGACCCCGCCGCGCTCGCGAAGAGCGCGATAAAGACAGCCGCAAGTCGCCTCACTACAAGCAACCGCTCCGGACCCGCCATTCTCTGACCCCCACCCGTTGTCTTGCTTCGTTACCCCGTGGGTATCTGACGAAACAACGCCGGATTGCAGCTGAGGCTCAGCTGTTGGAGGTCGGGCGGCGATTCGGTGGCGCGCGTCGTCGGTTCGACGGTCAGCCGCCCACGGTCGGGAGCACCGGCGTGCACGCCGGTGTGATCTTGTGTGCCGGGTCGAGAGCGTTGAGGACGTCGGTGTCGGCAATGTGGTCGTAGGGCGCCGAGAGGTGCTCGCCCTGATCGAGCACGCACTGCGTCTGGAGCAGCGTGTTCGTCACGTTGGTCCCCGACAGGAAGGCGGAGGCGTAGGGGGTCACCACCTCGTCGTTGGCCGACTGGATGACGGTGTAGTGCACCCCCGCCACCGTGTCGCCGCCCGCGTTCAGCTTCGCGAGGAATGCCGACCCGGCCTCCTGCTGTTCGCACGCCGGACAGTGGAAGCCAAATGCCGAGTCGATCCCGAGCAGGCTCGCCAAGGTGAAGATCCCGTCGAGCGTGGTGCCGTGATTCGACGGCGACAGCCCCACGAGCGTATGGACGTATTTGGCGCCGCCCAGGAACCTCAGGTAATAGCGCGGCATCATGCCGCCCTGGGAGTGTCCCACCAGGTCGACCTTGCGCGCGCCCGTCGCGGCTAGCACCTGCGTCACGAAGCCCGCCAGCTGTTCGGCCGACTGTGCGATGTCCCCGGTGGCGTAGATCCCGAACTGCCCGCTGCCTTCGTAGGAGCCGTAGTTGAGCGCGAACACGCAATAGCCGTGGTTGTAGAGAAGCGGCGACAGCGCCTGCCAGCTGCCGGACATGTCCTCGAAGGTGCCGTGCACGAGGATCACCGGGCGCGGGTGTGCAGTCGAGGGCTTGCACGACCAGTTGTTCGCGCCGGGCGGGCTTGCGCTTGGGCTGCTCTGGGCGTATCCGAGCACGCCGTTGTAGACCACGGGCATTTCCGCGGCCTGCGATGTGCTTGCGGCGACGGCGCTGCCCAGCGCCGCTGCGGCCGTCAGGGCGATCAGGCGATGACGCATCTGTCCAGTTCCTCCCGTTAGATCTGTGTGCGGGCCCCAACTTCACCGTCACCCCAGCGCCACATCGGCGCAAGCCCTTGGCCCGGAAGCAGGTTACGTATACCCCGTTTTGACGAGCCTGACCCGTCGGCGGGGAGTCAGGCGCCGGTGGTCAGCACCATGCGGAAGCGCGCCTCGCCGTTGCTCATCCGCTCGTAGGCCTCGCGCGCCTGCTCGAGCGGGCGCGTCTCGACCACCGGCCGCACCCCGGCCAGAACGCTGAAGTCCAGTGTGTCCTCGGAGTCGCCCGAGATGCCCGATGCGTGACCGGCGATCGATTTGCCGCTCGGAATGAGCATCGCGGGCGGCACCTGCAGTGGTTCCATGGACGCGCCCAGGACCAGAAGCCTCCCGCGGACCCCGAGGCCTCCCAGGACGGCCGCCATCGCCGCGGAGTTGGTCACGGTCGACAGGATCACCTTCGCCCCTCCGAGGCGTGCAAGCTCCTGCGCCGGGTCTGCAGCTGTGCTGTCGATGTAGTGGCGGGCGCCCAGCCGGCGCGCATGCGGCTCCTTCTCGCGCCCGCGGGCGATAGCGACGGTGTCGAAGCCGAGCTTCGACGCGAACTGGACGCCCAGGTGCCCGAGCCCGCCGACGCCGAGCACGGCCACGAGATCGCCGGCATAGGCGCCGGCGTGCCGCAGGGCGTTGTACGTCGTGAGCCCCGCACACATCAACGGCGCGGCCTCCTCCGCCGTGAGCTCGTCGGGAATCGATGCAAGCGCGTTTTGCCGGGCCACGACGTAGTCGGCGTAGCCGCCGTCGGTCGTGATGCCCGGGATCCCCATGTTCTCGCAGCTCATCAGCTCGCCATGGCGGCACGGCCTGCAATACCCGCAGTTCCCTCCGAACCAGCCCAGGCCCACTCGCTCGCCGACCTCCCACGCGGACGCGTCGTCTCCGAGCGCTGCGACCACGCCGGCGATCTCATGTCCCGGCACGCGCGGATAGGAGACGCCCGGGAAATGGCCATCTTTGATCCCGCTGTCGCCCCCGCAGACGCCGCAGGCCTGCACCCGTACGAGCACCTCTCCGCGCCCCGGCTCGGGCAGCTCTCGCTCGACCAGCTCGAGGTCGCCGCCAGGCTCGCTCACCTGCATCGCTCTCATGCGAGGCATGGCCGCACTCTACCCCGCAGTGCTCGGCTTTCCAGGCCCAGAGGACGAGGCATCCCCGTCGACGCCTATCGTGGTCGGCTCGTGTCCTTCGCTCCCTTCTCTGCATCGCTGGCCGGCGATGAGGCGGTCCTGCGCTTTCCCTACGACGAGGGGCTTCGCCAGCTGCTGCGCGCAATTCCGGGACGGCGCTGGGACCCCCTCAAGCGTGCATGGTGCGTGCCGCTGGAGCCGGAACAGGCCGAGGCGCTCGCACACCTGCTCGCCGGGCTTCCCGGCCAGCCGGATGTCAGCGACGAGCTCGATCGCAGGATCCGGCGTCGCAGGGCCAGGCGACGGCGCCGGGAGTGCCTCGTCGAGCTCGCGCGTCCCGACGAGAACTGGTGGCTGACCTTCGCCACAGATGTCGCCCCCGACCTCGTCGCGGCCCTGCTCGGGCACCCGGGCGCATGCGAGCTCGCGGCGATCGGCCGGGCGATGGTCCCGGTGGACGAGCGCGCGGCGCACCTGCTCGAGGAGCTGCGCGCCGACGGTGCTCCCGTCGTGCTCAGCCACGCCGCCCGGAGGGCGATCGAAGCCCACGTCGAGAGCTCGGACGAGACGCGGTCCGGACAAAGCCAGGCCCACGACCGTGCATCGCTCTCCTACGACGTCGAGTTCCGTCGCGACCGCCGCGGAGAGCATTGGATCCTGATCGCGGCCGAGCGGGCGCCCCTCGCCCGGGCGCTCGCCGGCCGAGCGGGCCTGCGCGCGCTCGGCGGCCCGGCCGGCACGCTGGGCGTTGCCGCTGTCGAGCACGACGCCGAGCAGCTGAGCGCTCTCCTGGAGCAGCTCGAGCACACGTCCGTCGACCCTCGCGTCGCGGCCTGGCTGCGTCGCGCGACGACCTGGCGAGGCAACATCGAGGTCGACATCGCGGGCGAGGAGCCGGTCTTCCTGCTGCTCGGCGACGTGGGCCGTCTGCCGCGGGCGCTGCGCGAGCGCGCCGCCGGTGCCCCGGGCGGCGCGACGGTCCCGCTGACGGTCGACTTCTGGCGGCTGATCGACGGGCAGCTCGACGGCTGGCTGAGCCCCGCCGCGAAGCGCTGTGTCGCCGCGCTGGGCGACGGTCGGCCGGCGCCGCCGGCTGTGCTCGAACGCTCCGCCGTCCACGACGAGCCGACGTTCGTGCTCGGGCCCGGGCACGATCCCGCCTCGCTCGAGGAGTTCGCGGCGCTACGCGGTTCGCTCGCGCCGGCGTCGCGGCGTGGCGGCGGCCACGAGCACGCGGGATTGCCGGCGATTCATGCAGACCCGTTCTGCGTTCCGGAGCTCGACTCCCTGCTGGCGCGCCGCGGCGTCTGGATCGAGCCCGAGGCGCTGGAGCTGCTGCAGGACATCCGCGAGCAGCATGCTCGGGCGGCGGGACTGGTGGCCCTCTCGGCGGCAACCGACGCCCAGCTGCAGGTCCCTCGACTCGGCGGCGAGCTCAAGCCGTTCCAGCGTGCCGGCGTGCGCTACCTGCTGGCCCAGCGGCGCGCCTTCCTCGCCGACGAGCAGGGGCTCGGCAAGACGATCGAGGCCCTTGCGACGCTCGAGTCCGACGATGCCTTTCCGGCGCTCGTCGTGTGTCCGGCGAGTCTCAAGCTCAACTGGCTGCGCGAGGTCGAGCGCTGGCTGCCAGACCGTCGCGCGCAGGCGCTGAACGGAAACGGACGCGGCTTGCCCATCGACTCCGCCGACATCACGATCGTCAACTACGACATCGTCGCCGCGCGCCTGCCGGAGCTCTGCGCGCTGGAGCCTCAGGCGCTCGTGCTCGACGAGTCCCAGCACTGCAAGAACGCCGCCGCCAAGCGCACGCAGGCGGTCCAGCGCCTGTCGGCCGTCGTGCCTCGAGATGGCCTCGTGCTGGCGCTCACCGGAACGCCCGTGATGAACCGGCCGGCGGAGCTCGTCTCGCAGCTGAGGATCCTCGGGCGGCTCGAGGACTTCGGCTCGGGCGTTCGCTTCGGCCAGCGATTCCGCGGCCCCGATGCGCATCTGCGACTGCACTGGCATCTGCGCGCGCGCTGCTTCGCGCGGCGGCTGAAGTCCGATGTCCTGCCGCAGCTGCCGCCGAAGACCCGGGCAGTCGTGCCGGTGGAGCTCGACAACGAGCCCGAGTACCGCCTGGCGGAGCGCGACCTCGTGGCGTGGCTGCAGACCCAGCCGCTCGACCTGCGCGAGCTCGACGCGAAGGTAGCGGCCGCGCTGCGCGCTGAGCGTCTGGTGCGCTTGAACGCCCTCAAGCTGCTCGCCGCGCGCGGCAAGCTTCACGCTGCACTCACCTGGATCAACGACTTCCGCTCCTCCGGCGAGCGCCTGGTTGTCTTCGCCCACCACCGCGAGGTTCAGCGCGCAGTGCTCGCGCGGTTCCCCGATGCGCTCCACATCCTCGGCGACGACGCGCACGCCGCGCGCGACGCCGCCGTGCAGGCCTTCCAGTCCGACGACACGGCCGAGAACCAGCTGATCGTCTGCTCGATCGAGGTGGCCGGCCAGGGCCTGACGTTGACCCGTGCCTCGCACGTCGCCTTCCTCGAGCTCGACTGGACCCCCGCCAAGCATGACCAGGCCGAGGATCGCTGCCATCGCATCGGTCAGCGCGACGCGGTCAACGCGTCCTACCTGCTCGCCGCCGGGACCGTCGACGAGACGATCTCGACTCTGCTCGAGCGCAAGCGCGCCGTGATCGGCGCCGTCACCGACGGACGCCCAGAGGATGAGGAGGGACTCGTCGATGCGCTCGTGCGCGAGCTGCGCGGCGCTCCCTACCGGCATCTGCGCGCCGTCGCCTGACCTCGGCCGCGAGCGCGAGAAGAGAAGCGGAGGCGAGCTGGAGTCCACCGTTCACGTGAGTCGAATCGCGTGGCTCAGAAGATGGTTTGAAGCGATTCTTACGCGCCCCCGACACGGATGTGGCACCCTTCCGGCCTCGACACCCGCGGGCGCGACCGGTCCGGGCATGGGTTGTCCTGCATTCGCACATGCGCCTGACCGCACTCATCATCTTCGGGGTCGCCGCGCTCGCATGGGGCGTGTTGGCGATCGTGCTCGGGTCCGCCAGCCTGACCCTGCTGTCCGGCGCGTCCAGCCGCGTCTCGCCGTCTTGCCTGCCGTCCACGCTTCAACACACAGCGGCGCTGGCCGGCACCGACGTCTACGTCTCGCCGGCGCCGGAAACGGATACCGCCAACCCCGGCACCCAGATCAGCTTCCAGGGCCTGCCCTTGGGGGAGATTCGCCAGGTCTCCGTGGTGGGCGGGCACAGCGGCCGGCACTCCGGCCGCCTCCACGGCTACTCACAGGGAGACGGCGCGAGCTTCGCGCCCGACAGTCCGTTCGATGCCGGCGAGCAGGTCACGGTCAACGCCGTGATCGGGGCTGCCAACGCCGGCGAGCACGTCGCGTTTCGCTTTCGCATCGACACCCCATATCCGACGGCAACCTCCCCGGAGTTCCCCAACCTGGCCGCGGCGCCCGCCGACTATCAGAGCTTCTACACGCTCGCCGGCACCCAGGCCCCGGTGCTGACCGTCACCGTCCCCGACCACGATCCCGGCGCCGGCTACATACTCACGACCAACGGTCCCGGCGCCGGCCAGTATGGGCCGCTGATCTACACCCCCGCCGGCAGGCTGGTCTGGTTCGACAGGCTGTCCGGTGGCCAAGCGGCGGAGAACCTGAGCGAGCAGACATATGAAGGTCAGGCGCATCTGACGTGGTGGAAGGGGCGTGTGCTGTCGCTGGGCTTCGGCCAGGGCGAAGACATCGTCATGAACTCCCGCTACCAGACCGTTGCGAGGGTAACCGGCGGCAACGGGTTGAAGGCGGACCTGCACGACTTCCAGATCGCGCCCCACGGCATCGCCTACATCACCGCATACAACCCGATCCGCTGTGACCTCTCCCCGGTGAAAGGGGCTCCGGGCGGGGCGATCGTCGACACCGCGATCCAGCAGATCGACATGAAGACGGGCCTCGTGCGCTGGGAATGGCACAGCCTCGACCACATCGGGGCGTCGGAGTCCGAAGTCGAAGTGCCGACGGGGACCGCGCCCTGGGATTACTTTCACCTCAACTCGATCGATCCCCAGCAGGACGGCAACATCCTCATCACCGCGCGCAGCACCTGGGCCGGCTATCAACTGGCGCGCGCCACCGGCAAGGTCCTCTGGCGACTCGGCGGCAACAAGAGCTCCTTCAAGATGGGACCGGGCACGACGATGGCGTGGCAACACGACGGACGCCTGCTCTCCAACGGCGAAGTCACGTTCTTCGACGATGGCTCGAATCCACCGATCCACCGCCAGTCGCGGGCCGTGCGGATCAAGCTCGACTTCAAGGCCCGTCGAGCGCGCCTCGCGTCCGCGTATACGCACAGCAACCCGCCCCTGCTCGCCGCGAGCCAGGGCAACATGCAGACGCTGGCGGACGGCAACACGCTCGTGGGCTACGGCGGCGTGCCGGCGATCAGCGAGTACGACAAGGCCGGCTCGCTGCTCCTCGACGCCCATGAGCCGTTCGACATGACCTTCTACCGGGCCTTCCGCTTCCCGTGGAGCGGTCGACCGCTGAGCCCGCCCGCGGTTCTCGCGAGCTTGAACAACACGGGCGAAGAGACCATCGTCCACGCGAGCTGGAACGGCGCGACCGACGTCTCCTCATGGCGGGTGCTCGCGGGCCGGCAGCCCGGAGCGCTGTCCGTGCAGACGACCATCCCGGCATTCGACTTCGAGAGCTCGGTCACCCTCCCGAGCAAGCAGGCCTACATCGCCGTGGCGGCACTCGACTCGTCCGGGCATCCGCTGGGCACCTCGCAAACCGTTCGGGTGATCAGCTATGCGGCCTCGCTGCCGAGGTCCGGGAAGTCGGGATGAGGGGCACTTCTCGACGGGCCCGTACGGCGCCGTTCGCCAGGCGTGCGCAGCGGGCGGCTAGTACGCCGGTTTGGACTTGTGCTTGTGCGTCGTCGTCGTGGTCGTCGGGCTCGATTTAGAGGATGAGCTCGCCGATTTGCCGCCGCAGCCAGCCACTGCGAGGGTGCTCGCCAGGACGGCGACGAGCGTTAGCATGGCGGTCAGTGGCGTTCTTCTCATGGGCCGGGCTGCGGTGTTCACTCGCGGGCTCGGCGGCCCACCCTACCAGGCGTACACAGCGCCGATCGCAGTTGGCCGGGGCCTCATGAGCGTAGAGACGGCAGCCGAGCCGGAGGTGGCCGAGGCACCTGCGGATCAGGGCGCGAAGGGCTCTGGATGGCTGCTGGCCGTCTGCTGCGTGGCGCAGTTCATGGTGATCCTCGACCTGAGCATCGTCAACGTCGCGCTGCCCTCGATCCAGTCGGATCTCGGCTTCTCCTCGCCGGCGCTGCAGTGGGTGGTGGACGCGTACGCGATCACCTTCGCCGGCTTTCTGATGTTCGGCGGCCGCGCCGCCGATCACCTCGGGCAGCGCCGCACCTTCGTGGCCGGGCTGCTGCTGTTCGGACTGGCCTCGCTGGCCGGTGGCGCGGCGCCCAGCCAGGGCGTGCTCGTCGCCGCTCGCGCGGTTCAAGGGCTCGCCGGTGCCCTGATGGCGGCCTGCTCGCTGGCGATCATCACCGCCTCCTTCCCCCCGGGGCCAAAGCTGCATCGGGCGATCGGCACCTGGGCGGCGATGAACGGCCTCGGAGGCGCCGCGGGCGTCCTGTTCGGCGGGATCATCACCGAAGTGCTCAGCTGGCGCTGGGTCCTGCTGATCAACCCCCCGATCGCGCTCGCGGCGGCGCTGGTCGCGTGGGCGGTCGTGAGCGAGCGACGCAGGGCCGAGGGTGCCGCCAGCTTCGACCTCGCTGGCGCGCTTACGCTGACGGTCGGTCAGATGGTGCTCGTGTACGGGGTGGTGGAAGCGGGGCTGAAGGGCTGGAGCACCTTCGCGGCGATCGGCCCAATCCTCCTCGGCGTGCTCCTGCTGGGCACGTTCGGGGTAATCGAGACGCGGCTGGCCTCCACGCCGCTGATCCCCTTCAAGCAGCTGACCAAGCCGCTGCGAACAGCCAACACCGTGGTCCTCCTGTTCAGCGCGGCGCTGTTCCCGATGTGGTTCGTGAGCTCGCTCTACATGCAGCAGGTGCTCGGGCTCTCGCCTCTGCACACCGGCCTGATCTTCCTGCCGATGACGCTGACGATCATGCTCATCGCCTCGCGCGCCGGCAAGCTGGTGAGCCAGTTCGGCGTGCGTCCGGTGCTCGGCGGCGGGCTGATCATGATGACCGCCGGGCTGCTGCTGTTCACGCAGATCGGATCGAGCGGCAGCGCGGCGGTCTACGTGATCATCCCCGGGGTCCTCACGGCCGCCGGCATCGCAATGTCGATCGTGCCCTCGACGATCGCCGCCACGCAGAGCGCCAGGGAGGGACAGGCCGGTCTCGCGTCGGGCCTCGTCAACACCTCGCGGCAGGTGGGTGGCGGGCTCGGGCTCGCGATCCTGATCACACTCGCCACGCAGCACACCACGCATCTGATCGGCACCGGCGAGCAGGTTGCGCAGGCGTTGACCTCGGGCTTCCGACTCGCCTACCTGATCGGCGCCGGACTGGCCGCCGCGGCGGCGGTCCTCACTTTTACCTCGCTGCCGAGGCCCGACACGGCAATGAGGCGGGCGAGCCGTCGCTTCGCGCTTGCGCTGTGCGCCGTGCTCGCAGTCTTCATCGGACTGACCGCGGCGTTCGCGGGCTCGCACGCCCCCCCGCTCGGGCGCTACACGCTGAGTGGCGCCTACAGCTTCGCCAGCGCGCCCTCGATCCATCCGCCGAAGATCCGCGCCCTCAAGCAGGCGGCGGCGGGCCAGCTGGCGCCGGGCTACATCTTCACCGCTAACTTCTTCGACCTCAACGAACCACCGATCGTCGGGCAGAGCGGGCCGCTGATCCTCGACCGGCGCCTGCAGCCGGTGTGGTTCCAGCCCGTGTCGGAGAAGGTCGTCGCCTCGAACCTCAGCCTGCAGACCTACGAAGGCAAGCCCGCGCTCGCCTGGTGGCAGGGGGTCGTGACGAACACCGGCGCGACCGAAAGCGGCGAAGTCGTGGTCGTGAACCAGCACTACCAGCCCGTCGCCAGGCTGACGGCCAAGGACGGCTGGGTTCTGACCCTCCACGAGTTCCTGATCGACGGCGACCACGCCTGGGTCACGGCCAACAAGAACGTTCCGATGAACCTGTCGAAGTACGGCGGCGCCTACAACGGCGCCCTGATCGACTCGGCGGTGCAGGAGTACGACCTCAAGACCGGGAGGTTGATCCGCACCTGGGACGCGCTCGATCACATCTCGCTGAGCGAGTCACAGGCCTCGCTGCCCACGAACGGCTTCCCCTGGGACGCCTACCACGTCAACTCGATCGACCTGCGCGGCGACGGCACCTTTCTCGTCTCGATGCGCGATACCTGGGCCGCGTACCTGGTCGACATCCAAACCGGAGCGATCAAGTGGAGCCTCGGCGGCAGGCACTCGAGCTTCACACTCGGGCCGGGCGCCGCCTTCCAGTGGCAGCACGACGTGCGCGTCGGTCCAAGCTCCACGGTCAGCCTCTTCGACGACCACTGCTGCCAGCTCACGGGCGGGGGGACCTACGTCAAACCGACCGCACCTTCGCGCGGCCTCGTGCTGATCCTCAACCAGCAGGCCCATACGGCCACGCTCGCGGGCCAGTACGGGCAGCACGGCGACTTCCAGTCCGAGTTCATGGGTGACGCGCAGCCGCTGTCCAACGGCAACCTGATGGTCGGCTGGGGCTCGGAACCGTATTTGTCCGAGTTCAACCGCTCCGGGCGCCTGGTGTTCGAAGCGGAGCTCCCCGGACCCAACCTCAGCTACCGAGCCACGCTGCAGCGATGGGTCGGCCTGCCGCTCTCCCCGCCGGCGGGCGCGGCGCGCCGCAGCGCAGGCGGGACCACGGTATACGCGAGCTGGAACGGCGCCACCGAGCTGGTCTCCTGGAGGGTCCTGGCAGGTCCGGGTGCCAGTCCCGCGACACCGGTCGCGAGCATCGCGAAGTCCGGATTCGAGACGGCGATCCCGGTGCCCCCGGGCTACAAGAGCTTCAAGGTCCAGGCCCTCGATGCCGGTGGACGGGTCATTGGAACGTCCCGGCCGTTTACCTAGCGACGATGACGCGCCAGCTCACAGGCAACATTTCATGCCGGCCTAACCGGGGGCGAGCGCTGCGGGCGGCCGGGGTCCTGTTCTCGGCGCTGCTGACAGCCTCGGGCGTGTGCGCTTGCGGCGGCGCATCGTCCGCGAGCTCGGCGGCGCTCGACAGCTCCGTCGCCATCTCCGCCGCGGAGGCCAACCCGGTGACCGTCTCGCCGCTGCCCGGCACGGCTGACGCTTCGCCCGCGACCCAGATCAGCTTCCTCGGTGGGCCGGGCACGCAGGTCGCCGCCGTGCGCGTCGTGGGCTCACGCAGCGGCGTGCACCCCGGCGTGCTGCGCGCCTACTCGACGGGTACGGGCGAGAGCTTCCTGCCGGCGCGCCCGTTCCGTGCGGGCGAGCGCGTCAGCGTTGCCGCCCGCGTTCGCACTGGCGGGAACACCCGGGCGGCGACCACGACGTTCACCGTCGCAAACCGGGCCGCGTTCAGCAAGACCGAGTTCCCGCTCGATCCCGGCGACGCACACGCGGTGCAGCACTACAGCTCCGCGCCGCAGCTCACCCCGTCGAGCGTGACGGTCACGACGCCGGCGCAGCCGGGCGCCGCGCCCGGATACCTGATGCTCGCCCCCTACCAGGGGAAGGGGTCGCCCGGTCCGATGATCGTCGATCAGCGAGGCAGCCTCGTGTGGTTTCACCCGCTCGCAGCTGGCCAGCAGGCGACCAACCTGGCCGTGCAGCAGTACCTCGGACGGCCTGTCCTGACGTGGTGGCAGGGACGGATCGTCCAGCTCGGATTCGGCGTGGGCGAAGACGTGCTCTATGACACCTCATACCGCCCGGTCGCGCGGGTCCGAGCGGGCAACGGCTACGCGGCGGACCTGCATGAGATCAGGGTCACGCCCCAGGGGACCGCATGGATAGACGCCTTCGACCCGATCCACATGAATCTGTCGTCCGCGCACGGAGCAACGCGCGGGGTCCTCACGGACTCGATCGTGCAGGAGGTCGACATCAGGACGGGACTGGTGATGTGGGAGTGGCACGCACTCGGACACATCCCGTTGACCGAATCGAAAAACCCGGCTCCGTCTTCGAGCTACCCGTGGGACTACGCCCATCTGAACTCCATCGACCCCGGCTCCGCAGGCGACGTGCTGGTTTCGGTGCGCAACACCTGGACGCTGTATGACGTCGACATCCACAGCGGCGCCGCCCGCTGGCGTCTCGGCGGATCTCACAGCAGCTTCAAGCTCGGTCGCGGCGCGAGCTTCTACTGGCAGCACGACGCCGAGTTTCAGCCGGGTGGCCTGATCTCGCTGTTCGACAACGGC
>JAOPZB010000044.1 GCA_025964355.1 Solirubrobacterales bacterium
CTCGGCGAGGCGATCTCGAACGCCAACTGCGGCGGGCTGGCGATGGGCATCGCGGTTCAGACCGACATGGCGATGCCGCCGATCCTCGCGCTCGGCACCGAGGAGCAGAAGCAGCAGTGGGCGGTCCCGGCGATCAAGGGCGAGAAGATCCTCTGCCTGGGCATCACCGAGCCGGACGCCGGCTCCGATGTCAAAGGCATCAAGACACGCGCGGTTCGCGATGGCGACGAGTACGTGATCAACGGCTCGAAGACCTACATCACCAACGGACATCGCGCCGACGTGATCGTGCTCGTGACGAAGACCGACCCTGACGCCGGCTACGACGGCTTCACGCTGTTCCTCGTGCCGATGGACTCTGCCGGCGTGATCCGCGAGAAGAAGCTGGAGAAGATGGGCATGCACGCCTCAGACACCGCGCTGCTCGCCTTCCAGGACGTGCGCGTCCCCGCCTCGGCAGTCCTCGGACAGGTCGGCAAGGGCTTCTACCACATCATGTGGGAGCTCCAGGGGGAGCGCATGATCGGCGCCGCCGGCAGCGTCGCCGGGGCGCAGAAATGCTTTGATCGCACGCTCGAATACGCCAAAGAGCGCAAGGCGTTCGGCAAATCGATCGGCCAGTTCCAGGTGATCCGCCACAAGTTCGCCGAGATGGCCACGAAAATCGAAACGGCGCGCCAGCTCGTGTACATGACCGCATGGCGTTTCGCCAACGGCGAGTACCCGGTGCGCGAGATCTCGATGGCCAAGCTGCACGCTTCGCGGATCGCGTGTGAAGTCGCCGACGAGTGCATCCAGATACACGGCGGCGCCGGCTACATGAAGGAGTACAACATCGAGCGTGTCTGGCGCGACATGCGCCTGAACCGCATCGGCGCGGGCACCGACGAGATCATGCTCGAGGTGATCGGCCGCTCCTACGGGCTCTGATCGCGGCGGCTCGGCCAGCCTGCGTCGCGGCCGGTGACACCGACCCAGCTCCGGTAACTAGGCGAGATTGCCTCCCACCCCACCCTTCAGCGACGAGCACGAGCAGCTGCGGGCGTCCGCGCGCGGCTTCATCGAGCGCGAGCTCGCCCCGCACGCGCAGCGCTGGGAGGAGGAGCGCTGGTTCCCCGACGAGGTGTTCGGCAAGCTTGCCGCGCAGGGCCTCCTGGGTTTGAAGTACCCGGAGCGCTACGGCGGGCAGGGCGGCGACTACCTGCACGAGGCGGTGCTCATCGAGGAGCTCGCGCGGACCGGCTCAGGCGGCACAGCCGCGGGCATCGGCGCGCACGTCAACATCGCGACGCCGCCGATCTGGAAGTTCGGCACCGAGGAGCAGAAGCAGCGCTACCTGGCTCCGGCGATCCGCGGCGAGCTGATCGGTGCGCTCGGCATCACCGAGCCGGGCGCAGGCTCGGACGTCGCCGCGCTGCGCACGCGCGCCGATCGCGTCGACGGCGGCTGGGTGGTGAACGGCGAGAAGACCTACATAACCAACGGCGTTCGCGCTCACTTCATCGTCACGGCGGTCAAGACCAGCGAGCAGGGCGGCCACCACGGCATCTCGTTCCTGCTCGTGGACCGCGGCGAGGGTGTCAGCTCCGCCAAGCTCGAGAAGCTCGGCTGGCACGCCTCGGACACCGCGACGATCAGCTTCGAGGATGTTTTCGTGCCCGAGGAGAACCTGCTGGGCGAGCTCAACGACGGCTTCAAGCTGATCATGGCCAACTTCCAGTGGGAGCGCCTGGCGATGGCCCTCGGGGCCGTGGGCGCGATGCAGCTCGCCTGGGAGCGCACAGCCGAGTTCGCCCGCGAGCGCCAAGCCTTCGGGCGGCCGCTGTCGGGCCACCAGGCGATCCGTCACAAGCTCGCGGACCTCGCCACCTCGGTCTACACCTGCAGCTGCGTGACCTACGACGCGCTGCGCCGCTTCGTGGACGGCGAGGAGCCGCTGCGCGAGGTGACGATGGCAAAGCTGCTCACCCAGCGAGCAAGCTTCGAGCTGATGGACGAGTGCCTGCAGATCCACGGGGGAGCCGGCTACATGCGCGAGTACTGGGTCGAGCGGGCCGCGCGAGACGCCCGCCTCGGGCCGATCGGCGGCGGCAGCGACGAGATCATGCGCGAGATCCTCGGCCGGGTCCTCGCGCTCTAGCCCGTCCGGGCGCCGACCTGCCGCGCGCTACGCAACCTGGCCTTTCCTACCCAATGGTGTCCAATCCTTCCCGCTCCCGCTCAGGTCTGCCGGCGTGGCAGCCGATACCTGCCAGGTGGCCCGTCTCCGGCTCATCGTCGCGATCGCGCTCGTCGCACTGCTCGCAGGGGCCGCCGCCGGGATCTCCTCGGCGGTCGGCGCGCACGCGCAGGGGCGCGCGCGCAGCCATAAGCCGCGCTGTCTGAAAACCGTGAAGGTGCACAGCCGCGGCGTCTATGTCCTGCGCCACAGGGCCGTCGCCTGCCGCCGCCGCTCCGTGCGGCACACCGGCCGCGTGAAGCACAGGCGGCCGGCGCATGCCCGCCGGCACGCGCGCACGGCGCCTCGCCGAGCCACTCGCCGCCACGGCACACCGCGGCATTCGGCCAGCCGCCTCCGGGCCGGCCGCCGGACCTCCGCCGCCGACGTCAACGGTCAATGCAGCGACACCCAGCTCACTCCGACCGAGGCGAACCTCGACCGTATCCGCACCGCGATGCTCTGTCTCGTCAACCGCGAACGCGCCGTTCACGGAGAGACCGCGCTCGCGGCGAGCACGGCGATCGAGAGGGCGGCGCAGGGCCACACCGAGAGCATGGCCTTCGGCGACTACTTCAACCACGTCGGCCCCGGCGGCGACACCCCCGTCGACCGCCTGCGCTCGGCCGGCTATCTCAGCGGCGCCGGCGGATATGAAGTCGGCGAGAACATCGCCTGGGGCACGCTCTGGCTGAGCTCGCCGCGGGCGATCGTCGCCGCCTGGATGGCCTCGCCGCCGCACCGCGCGAACATTCTCGATGCCCGCTTCCGCGACACGGCGATCGGCGCCTCGCCACATCCCCCCGCGGCGCTCTCGCACGGGCAGGCCGGCGGCCTCTACACGCAGGACTTCGGCGTCATCATCACCGGCTGAGCGTCCCGCCGGGCGGCGGCCTATATAACTTCCGCTCCCCGACCACTTAGAAGGAGATCTCACAGCTATGGGAGTACTCGACGGCAAGTCGGCGATCGTCACGGGCTCGGCGCGCGGAATCGGACGCGCGACGGCGGAGCTGCTCGTCGCCCAGGGCGCGCAGGTTCTCATCAACGACCGCCCCGGCGACATCGCCGAGCAGGCGGCCGGCGTGATCGCCGGCGCCACGGCGGTCTTCGCCGGCGACCTCACCAAGCCGGGCGTGCCCGACCAGCTCGTGCAGAAGGCGCTCGACTCCTTCGGCAAGATCGACATCATCGTCAACAACGCCGGCTACACCCTCGACGCCCCAATCCACAAGATGTCCGACGAGCACTTCCAGGCGATGCTCGACATCCATACCGTCGTGCCCTTCCGCGTGATCCGTGCCGCGGCCCCCCACCTGCGCGAGCCCGCCAAGAAGGAGCGCGAGGAAGGCAAGGAGGTCTTCCGCAAGATCGTCAACGTCTCCTCCACCTCCGGCACGTTCGGGAACGCCGGCCAGGCGAACTACTCCTCCGGCAAGGCCGGCGTCGTCGGACTCACGAAAACTGTCGCAAAGGAGTGGGGCCAGTTCAAGGTCAACGTCAACGCGGTCGCCTTCGGCTTCATCGACACGCGCCTAACGCAGGCCAAGGTCGACGAGAACACGATGGAAAAGGACGGCGAGAAGATCCAGCTCGGCATCCCCGAGCAGATGCGCGGGATGGCCTCGATGCTCATCCCACTCGGGCGTCCCGCAACTCCCGAGGAGGCCGCCGGAGGCGTGTTCTTCCTCTGCTCGCCGTGGTCGAACTACGTGCACGGCCAGACGCTGCATGTGACCGGCGGCCTGTTCGGCGGGATGTCCGGCTGAGGAGCGTCTCAGCAGCCGAGGTCGAGCAGGCAGCCTGAGAAGTAGGCCCCGGCCGGGGAGGCGAGGTAGGCCGTCAGCGCGGCCACCTCGCCGGATGTCGTCGCCTCGCCGGGAGCGACGGTCACGACGGTGATCGAGTGACGGGCCCACTCGACCGAGAGCGTACGCGCCAGGTTCTCGAGGCCGGCCCGCGCGGCGCCGGCGTCCACGCCGGCATCGTCACGGGGTGCGAGGTAGACGATCCGCCCGCCCTCCCCGCGCGCCAGGAAAGCGTCGTTGACGACCGTGCGCGTCACGTTCCAGGTCACATCGAGGCAGCTGCGCAGCGCCGCCCCGGCGCGATCCTCCTCCGTCGGCCCATCGGCGACGGCCGCGGCGAAGATGGCGGCGGCGTCGATCACGAGCAATTGCACGCTCCCGCCCTCGGCCAGCGTTCCCCGGACCGCCTCATCGATGTCCCCGCCGGCGCCATCCGGGTGGGCCTCGCCGCCCGCAGCGTAGCTCGACACGCGCGCCCCGAGCTCGGCGCATGCGGCGGCGACGGCCGCGGCGAATGGTCCCTCCATGCCCTCGGGCGTCTCGGCGCCCGCGAGGAACAGCGAGACCCCATCCAGGAGGCCGGCGCGC
>JAOPZB010000073.1 GCA_025964355.1 Solirubrobacterales bacterium
GCCGTCGCCATGCTGATCGCCGCCATCGCGGTGATGGCCGGCAACTGGTTGCTGGTTGTCGCGGTCGTATGTGCTCTGCTGGCGGGGGCTCGCCTCGCGCGCCACCATCCGTCTCGGCGTAACCGAAAGCTGCACTGAGGCTTTCGCTGCCCTGCTCGCGGTAGGCGCCGTTTCACCCCGCCGAGCGGTTCATCCCGTCAAATAGACAGCGCGCTCACAGGACGGATCTGACGGCGCCCGGGAGATCTCGCCGCGCCGGCGCTCCGCACTGAAAGGTCATCAGCGGCACCGGTCATCTCGAACAGGCGTCGCACCTGACCGGTCGCCCGGGCGAGCGAGAATGCGAAGCCCCGAGTCAGGCAGAGCTCGCGCACGGCACGGACCGAGCGCAGCCCGGTCGCGTCGATGAAGACGAGTTTGCTGAGGTTGAGCGAGATGCCTTCTATCCCGTCGACCAGGAGGCAGAAGACGACGGCTTCGAGATGGTCGGCGCCGCCCATGTCCAGTTCGCCTCTCAAGAACAGCGTGTGACAGCGGCCGCACGCGACGTCCTGCACCGCGAACTGCGCCGGACGCCCGACGCCGCTCATCGCCGGGTCTCCTCGCCCGGCTCGCGCAGAGGAGACCAGGGGCTTTGCGGCGGGCTGATCGCGTCGCGACCGTGCGGATGCACGGACACGGTCAGCTCGACGAGTCGCGTGCGTCGGGCGAAGCAGCGCGGGCAGTGGCGCATGACGACATCGCGACTGGACATGGCGACGGTGAGTCCACAGGTTGGGCAATTGAGGTAAGGCATCTGACCTCGCACGGGGATTTTCGGTGCGGTGGTCCGTCGTCAGCGCCATCCTGCCTGCCGTCGCGTCCTACCGCTCGCTGCCCATCCTCTGACCCTGCCGGAAGAGCCCAAGGACTATCGACGACACTAGACCCGCACGAGTCCCTGTCAACGTTGCGGTGCTCACCGACGCCGGCGAGCCTGCGTGACCCCATGGCCAACACCGTCTTCTCCATCTTCGCCGCTCTAGCCGCACTCGCCGTGACGGTTCTCAGCGCCGTCAAAGGCGTCTGGCCCGTCACGGCCGTCTTCGCCCTGCTCGCCGCCGGCTTCCTTGCCAGAGCGGGCGAGCGATACTGGAGGCGAGACTAGTGGCGCGGCGCGGCGGCCGTCATTCGGCCGGCGACCCGGGCACCGGATACGGCAGTTGTTTGGCGGTGTTGCTCGCACACCACGGGTTGCGCGGCACGGCGAGACACGGGTTCGGCATCGTCGGCTGCGGTGGCAGGGGCGCCATGACGACGTGCGTCCGTTTCGGGTAGTTCGCCACGACGGTGCTCGGGCATTCGCCGAAGAAGCCCGTGTCGCAGGCGACTTGCGCGCCGAGCGGGCTCGCGAGGGATTCGCCGGCGTCGGGGATCCCGCATTCGCTGTGCGGCGGGCTCTGGATGTTTTTCGGTTCGCTCGTGACCGTTCCGGAGGTGTCCACGTTTCCGTGCCAGCAGTTGCCGGGGTTCTCGAGGTTTGAGATCTCGGCCAGGTCGCCGTTGGTCTGGTTGCCGAAGAAGCCATTGTTCGTCAGCGTGTTGTTGGCGACCTCATTGGCCCAGTCGTCGAAGTAGCAGACGGCTTTGCCTTCGAACGTCGTGCCCTCGCCGCCTTCACAATGGGAGATCGGCGGCGGTTCTTCGGTGGCGGGATAGGGGACCAGAAGCACGCCCCATGCGCCGTTGTTGTAGATGTGGTTGCCGCTGACCGTGTCGTTGCGGCCTCCGGCGATGACGACGCCGCTGCCGACCGGACCGGCTTCAGCGGAGCCCGTGGTGGGCACGTTCGGGTTGTTGTTGTCGTGGACGGAGTTTTTCGTGAACAGCCAGCAGGAGTGCGTTCCGGTCGGGCCGGTACCTCCGTTGGGGCAGATGCCGTCCTGCGGCGGCGGGGCGTCGTCGTTGTTCTGGCTGTTCGTCACGAAGCCCGACTGGTTGTTGTTGAACTCCGAGTTCTGGGTGATCATGTGCCCGCCGGAGTTCGTGCCCGAGTACCCGAGGTCGCTGTTCTCCCCGTGGGCGTGGTCGAGAATGGTGTTGCAGTCGGGACACGCGCCGATGTAGAAGGCCGCGTCGGCCTGGTTGTTCGCGTAGACCTGCGTGTAGAGACCAGGCCCCGAGGTGTTCGAGGTGAAGATCCCGTAGGACGCGAACGGCTTGGTGTTGCCTTCGAAGTAGCTCGACGTCGCCGACAGATATGCTCCTCGCCAGGAGCCGAGTTCCACTTTGCCGCTGCCGTCGCCGCCGTTGAACCAGATCTCGTTTCCACCGCCGTGGCTGCCGTTGAGGAAGTTGCAGGCGGTCATGTTCTCGACGCTGACGCCGTTGGCCTTGAAGACGGTGATCCCGTTGCGTCCGGTCGCCTGCTGGTTGGGGTCCAGCGGCCCGAGGTTCTGGTCGGTCACGCTCGAGCTGCACCGCGGCGCGCCGGGCTTCGTCCCGTCGAGGACGACGCCGTTGCGGTCCATGCCCCGAATGTGCAGGCCCGGCTTGGTGACCAGCACGGCCGACCCGGCGGCCTGTTCGTTGCCGGGAGCAAGCTGGGTGGCGGCTTCGCGATAGTCGCCGGGGCCGATCAGGATCCAGTCGCCGGGGTTGGCGGCCTTGATCGCGGATTGGATCGTTTTATAGGTGCCTTTGCTGCCGTTGTAGCTTCCGACGCGAAGGACCTTGACGGCCGCCCCGGCGGACGGCGGCCCGGCGAGCGCGCCGATCAGACAGCAGCCTGCGATGGCCGCACCGATTGCCCGTGCATTTCCCCGCAACCCCCGACCGGCATGGATCTGGCGCATGTGCAGCCCCCGCTGTCCGTGCCCTCCCTCTTGGAGAGCTGTGGGCCGCCTCCTACCCGGCGAGCGCCTGAAATAAACCCACAAACGATTCGCGGCGCGCTCCGAACATCATTCGAAGCGCGCCGCAAACCAAGTTGGGGTCCACCTCCATCCCCTGCCCCCGAGGAGGCGGAAGGCTTTGGGGTATTGCTAGGTGGTCCCCCTCACCACAGAGTCCGCGAGAGGGGAGCGCGGAAGCTGTTGAGCAGGGTCTACCCAGGCCGGACGGCGCCCAAACATCGTTATTGAAAAAAACCGGACCGCCCCGGTGCTCGGCCTCGTGCCCGCAGGGCCCGTAAGGGCTGTGCGCGAGGGAGTCGACCGGAGCGGCCCCCCCTTCCGGAGGGCCTCACGGGGAGAAGGCCCCCCCGACTGCTACCCGAGTGACGAGATCAGAAAACGCGCCGCGCGAGCGCTCGCGCCCCCGGCGTGAGAGGATCGCTGGGTGGACGAGGAGGTTCAGCGGCGCATGGCTGCCAACGAGGCCCTGTTCCGGGGCGTCAACGAGGCGATCGAGCGCGGCGTCTGGCACGGGGAAGAGCAGTCGGCCGCGGCCTTCCGCTGCGAGTGCGCTCGCCTGGACTGCAATCAGCTCGTCTCGATCGCCCCGGGCGAATACGTGCTCATCCGCGCCTACCCGCGCCGCTTCCTCGTGCTGCCCGGCCACGAGAACCCCGAGATCGAGTCGGTGGTCGAGACCCATGAGGGATATGTCGTCGTCGAAAAGCGCGACGAGGCCGGCGAGCTAGCAGACGCCAGCGATCCGCGATCTTGAGTCGCGCGCGCCGAAGGCGTCGGCGCCGCGCAGGTCGAAGCGAAGGCGCACCTCGACACCGCCGTCGGACCGGGCCACCAGCGTCATCCCGTCGCTGAACTGCGCCATCCACGCGAGCCCGAGACCGAGGCCTGCGCTGTCGCTGCCGGCGCATAGTCCGACGCCATCGTCGGCGACGAGAATCCAGAGCTCGCCCGAGACGACCATCGCCGTTACATGGACGTCTCCCGGCCGCTCGCGGTACGCGTGTTGCACGGCGTTCGTGACGGCCTCGGACACGACCAAGCGCACCTGCTCCTGCTGCTCGCAGCTCGCTCCCGCCTCAGCGGCGAACGCGCTCAACGCGATGCGCGCCCGCGGAATCGACTCGGCTGTGGCCGGATAGGACTCTGTCAGGCTCGCGACGGCGCTCGCAATCTCCATGAAGCTCGCATACCCGTTTCGCCGACCGACGAATCCCCGACGGCGCTACTTCGTGACGCCCATGCCCCAGGTCGCCGGGACCGTTTTGAGCGTCGCGATGACGGACTGCCCGGACAGTTCGGATTGGCCGTTGATGGTGGCCGTCAGCTGTTCGGTTCCGCTTTCGCCTTCGACGAATTTGGTGTATTTCTGGAGGCCGGAGGACTCGGCGAAGGTCAGTTTGCCTGATGTGAGGATTTTGCCGGTTTCTGCGTTGGTGCCCGCCGCGCCCGACAGCGAGCCGATGACAGATCCGCTGACGACCACTTTGACCAGGCCGCCGCCGCATTCGAATTCGGCGAGCGTGGCGCCTCTGCCGGCGGACTGCGAGAACAGCCGAATCCCCGGAAGCGAGGACGTGATGCCGCCCAACACGCCCTGCAGGATCTTGGTGACGATGGTGCCCTGGGGCTGCCCCGTGCTCTGGCATTTGAGTTCGCTCGATTCGCAGCCGACGAAGGTCGTGACGTCGTTCTTGACGGTTTTCGGACCCGTCACTTCTCCCTGACCGGTGCCGCCGGTGCAGCTGATCTTGGATTTGCTCTGCGACCCTTCGAGGAACGCCGGGCTGAGGGTCGCCGAGAAGGGTATTTTCGACCCTTCGGCGACGACCGTTTTCGTCAGGAACTGGGGTTCGGCCGAGGCGGCTGACGCGAGCACGCTCCCGATGCCCAGTCCGGCGAACAGGAACAGCCCTGCGATTCTGATGGCTCTCATGGCGCTCCTCGTCTCCTCCTGCGGTTAGCGATCGCGCTGGCCCTTCGCCCCGGCTGAGGCGATCCCCGAGCACAGCGCACGCGTGAAGAGGTACCCGTCTGCGTGCCACTCAAACGCGGCGGCGCCTCGCCCGGGAGCTGGAGACGCCCCGAGTTGACCGGGCGGCAACCTCGCCTGCGCGCAGTTTGCACGTCCGGACGCCGGGTAGTGGACCGCTGTTGCGGGACGATGTGGTCCCCTCTCCGCGGGTCCCGTGATGAGGGAATGCAGCCCTATGCATTACGCCTCCTCGGGGGGCCAAAAGGGGCGACGCCTTCCCGTCTGGCTGGCGGCGCGCTCGCCCCACCCTCCGGGCGCGCCGCAAGCCTTTCTCACGCCGCGCCGACCGCATCGATCTCGCCGGGAGGGGGTTATAAGGCGGCGGACAGACCGCAGCGGACTGTTCAGCCCCCCACCCTCAAAGGAGAAGGCACAGATGCGTTCGATAAAGCTGCGCCCGGCCGTCGCGGCCGGGGCGACGTTGCTTGCGCTGGCGCCGGTCGCGGCTTCCGCCGCCGGCGGACATCCGAGCTCCAATCGCCAGGGACATGCCGGTGCCGCGCGATGCCATGTGAGCCTCTTCGCAGAACCTCACATCATCGCGAGCGGGGAAGCGGCCGAAGTGTTCGGTCAGCTTGGCTGCCCGGCAGGCGCGAGCACCGCAAACCAGGCGGTGACGCTGTACGGGCGCTCGCCGGGAAGCGGCTACAAGGTCATCGCGACCCTGAGCGCAGGTGCCGGCGGCTCCTACTCGCTGAAGCTTCCGTCGATCGCTACTGAGACCTCCTTCTACGCGCGGGCGCTCGGTGCCCGCAGCGCAACCCGCCATGTGAGGGTCGCTCCGGTCGTGACGTTCGCCGGAGTCAGCCCGTCCCCGGGGGCCGCCGCTCCGACGAGCACCGTCCTGCGCACGGGCGCCCGCAACAGCGTCACGTTCACGGGCTCGGTCAGCCCGGCCGACACCGGCGCCGTGGTGGTCCTTCAGCGCGAGAGCCAGTCGAGCTTCGAAGAATGGAAACCGATCGAGCGCGCGACGATTGCGGGTCCTGGCACCACGTTCACGATCAGACACACGTTCGCGCTGCCCGGCGACGCCAACCTGCGGGTGCTGGTGCGCCGCCACGGCAGCTTCAGCGTGCCCGGTACCTCAGAGCCGATCTCCTACTCGATCTCCCAGCCGCAGAACCCCAAGCTGACGCTCGAACCGTCACCGAACCCGGTCTCGAGCGGCAGCCCGGTGACGCTCAAGGGCGTGCTGCGCGGCGGCGCGAATCAGAAGGTCGTCCTGCTTTCGCGCACAAAGGGGCAGGCGCTGACGAAGACCGACGAAACGACGACGAGCGCAAGCGGCGCCTATACGTTCACCGAGAAGCCCCTCCGGAACACCTTCTACCGCGCCACGGCCCCCGGAGCTAGCTCGACGAGCCAGTTCGAGGGTGTGAAATACGTGCTGGCGGCGGCCGCGTCGGCGGCGAAAGTCCAAGCCGGCCAGGCGCTGACGTTCTCGGGTACGGTGAGCCCGATTGCGCCGGGCCATCCGGTCTACCTCGAGCGCCAGAACGGGTCCGGCGGCGGCTTCCACGTCGTTGACGTCGCGACCGTCGGCACCGACGGAGCGTTCTCGATCAACCGGGCTCTGTTCGGCGCCGGCACCGCCGTCCTGCGGGTACACGTGCCCGGAGGCCCCGAAAACGCGGGGGCGTCGAGCTCGACGTTCAACGTCGAAATCACGCCCGCGCCGCCGGGGACGCTGCACCCCGTCCCGCTGGCCAAGCTGCCCAGCGAAGGCAAGGTCTAGCACCCGCAGCCTGTGCGCAGCCGTCTGTGGCCGTCCCCCGCGGCGGCCACAGACGCGCCAGCGGCGGCTCTCGCGCCGTCAGGCCGCTACGGCGCGCGACTCGAGATGTGCGCCGACCTTGCGCTTGACCCGCTGCAGCGCGTTGTCGACGGTCTTGGTGTCGCATGTCAGGCGCTCGCCGACCTGCTCGTAGGAGTAGCCGTCGAGATAGAGCGACAGGACACGGCTCTCGAGCTCTGACAGCGCGCTCGAGAGGCATCCGATGAGCGAGCGCAGCTCCTCGGAGGAGATGACCTGGTTGACGGGGTCGTGGACCGTCGGCCCGGGCAGCATCTGGTCGAGCGTCGGAACGTCGTCGCCGCTTCCGGCCGGCGTCGAGGAGAACGACACGTACTGGTTCAGCGGAGTGTGCTTGTTGCGGGTCGCGGTCTTCACCGCCGTGATGATCTGCCTCGTGATGCAGAGCTCGGCGAAGTTGCGAAAGCTCGACTCACGGTCGGTGCGAAAGTCGCGGATCGCCTTGTACAGGCCGACGAGGCCCTCCTGGATCAGGTCGTCGGCGTCACCGCCGGCCAGGAAGTAGGAGGAGGCCTTCAGACGGACGAAGCCGTGGTAGCGCCTGACCAGACGGTCATATGCGTAGCGGTCGCCCTGCTTGGCGAGGGCGATAAGGAACACGTCCTCGACCTTAGGTTCAGAGTTAGGGTTATGGGAGATTCTGGCCACGAGCAGATCCTTTCTCAGACGCCACCGCGTTGCGGCAGCCCCAAATTTGCTCAGTGGCGCACTCCTCCCCTGGCGCCAAAGCTATGTATTCCCCAAGGGTTCTAAACCTTAGGTTCAGCGTTATGCATGCGCGAGACTGACACAGTTATGAAGCCTTGTCAACCCCCGCGGCCCCGGCTCTGCAAGATCTCGTACAGGATCGCCGCGGCGGCCGCGCTGACGCCGAGCGACTCGACGCGTCCCAGCAGCGGCAGTGCGATCAGCTCGTCGCAGGCCTTCGCCACCCGCGGGCGCAGGCCGCCGCCCTCGCTTCCGAGCACCAGCACGACGCCGGCGCCGCCGTAGTCGGGGCTGTCGTAGCTCACGGGCGCCCGTGCCGCGCCGCCCTGCTCGGCGCTGGCGCCGTAGCACCAGCATCCGGCTGCACTCGCTTGCGAGAGGAAGTCGGCCATGTTCCGTACGCGCGCCACCGCGAGATGCTCGACGGCCCCGGCCGACGCCTTGCACACCGCGGGCGTGACCTCCGCCGCACGCCGCTCGGGGATCACGACGCCGGATGCACCGGCACACTCGGCGGTGCGGCAGATGGAGCCGAGGTTCTGTGGATCCTGGACCTGGTCGAGCGCCACGAGCAGCGGGCTCTCGCCGGCGAGCAGCTCATCGATCCCGGTATACGGGTAGGGCCCCACGTCCGCGCAGATGCCCTGGTGGGCGCTCGAGCCGCAGCGCCGCTCGATCTCCTGCGCCGTCGCGGGCCGGACCGGCACGCCTTTCAGCCACGGCTCCCGCGCCGCGCCGGAGGTCGCCCACACGCCTGTGACGCTCGCCGAGCGGCGCCCGCGCAGCGCCTCGTAGACCGGGTTGCGGCCGTAGACGATCAATGTCCGGTCGCGGGGACCAGCTCCGGGCCGTTCGGGCCGTCTCGTATCTCCCAGCCTCGCCCGCGCAGGTCCTCGCGAATCCGGTCGGCCGCCTCGAAATCGCGTTCGCTGCGGGCCTGCTCGCGTCGCTGCAGCAGGGAGATCGCCTCCGGATCGATACTCGTCACGTCGCCGTCGGCCTGCAGCGGCGAGAGCTCGCCCAAGCCGAGCACGCCGAGCATCTCGCGCAGGTCTGAGTCGCCCACGCCGGCGCCTCTGCGGTTGGCCTCGCGGACCCACTCGAACAGCTCGGCCAGCGCCGCAGGCGTGTTGAAGTCGTTGGCCAGCGCGTCGAAGAACGCCACCGTGTGATGGGCCATGTCGGGCGGACTGGGGCGTTCCTGCTCCAGGCGGCGCAGTGCGTCGCGTATGCGGTGCACGCGCCGCGCGGCGTCCTCCAACTCCGACTGCGAGAAGGCCAGCGGCTGGCGGTAGTGCCCGGAGATCAGGTACATCACGACGGCATGCGGCCCGTACTCGGCGAGCACCTCGTGCAGCGGGGCGATGTTTCCCTGCGACTTGGCCATCTTCTCGCCGGTGAGCTGGATCATGCCGTTGTGCATCCACACCTTCGCGAGCTCGGCGCCGCGAGCGGCGCGGGTCTGCGCCGCCTCGTTCTCATGGTGGGGGAAGACGAGGTCCGAGCCCCCGCCGTGGATGTCGAAGCCGACCCCCAGCAGGCACTCGGCCATCGCGGAGCACTCGATGTGCCATCCGGGCCGTCCAGGGCCCCACGGCGACTGCCAGAGCGTGTCCTCGCCCGGCTTGTGCGCCTTCCACAGGGCGAAGTCCAGCGGGTCCTCCTTGCGCTGCGCGGTTGGGTGTGGATCCAACTCGTCCTCGCCCTGATCCATGTTCTCCAGCTGGCGATGAGAGAGGCTGCCGTAGGCGGGGTCCGAACGGACGCGGAAGTAGACGTCGCCGCCGGCCTCATAGGCGTGGCCGCCGTCGACGAGCGTCTGGATGTAGTCGACGATCGGCGTCATCGTCTCGGACGCCAGCGGCTCATGATCGGGACGACCGAGACCCAGCAGGTCGGTGTCGGCTCGATAGAGATCGCTCATCTCGGCGGCCAGCTCGGCGCTGGCGCGGCCCTGCGCGCGGGCGGCGTCATAGATCTTGTCGTTGACGTCGGTGATGTTGATGACGAGGTTGACGCCATAGCCCTCGTGCTCGAGGAAGCGCTTGAGCAGGCTGAACACGACGAACGGCCTTGCGTTGCCGATGTGTATGCGGCTGTAGACGGTTGGGCCGCACGCGTATATCCCCACGCGCCAGGCGTCGCGGGGTGACAGCGCCAGCAGCCCGCCGCTGCGCGTGTCGTGGAGCAGGACCTCTCGCATCGCGGGCAACCCTAGCGGTCCGCCGAGCCGCCCCGGCGGGGCGGGCGCCCGGATCTGGCGCCCGCCGGTGTCCGGCGCTCGTCAGCCGGCGGCCGTGAGGCTCGCCACCGCGAGCGCGGCCACGCCCTCGCCACGGCCGACGAAGCCGATGCGCTCGCCGGTCGTCGCCTTCACGTTGACGCTCGCGGCCTCGAGGCCGAGCGCCCGGGCGAGGCTTGCGCGGATCGCCTGGCGGTGCGGTGCGATCTTTGGCGCCTCGATCATCACCGTGCAGTCGACGTTCTCGACCTCAAGCCCGGTGGCGCCGACCATGCCGACCACGGCTTCCAGCAGCACGATCGAGTCGGCGTCGCGCCAGCGCTCGTCGGTGTCGGGGAAGTGCTCTCCGATGTCGCCGAGGCCGGCGGCGCCGAGCAGGGCGTCGATCACGGCGTGGGCCAGGACGTCGGAGTCGGAGTGGCCGTCGAGCCCGCGCTCGTGCGGGATCTCGACGCCGCCGATCACCAGCCGGCGCCCGTCCGCCAGTCGATGGCAGTCATAGCCGATGCCGGCGCGGGTCATCGTGGCTCCGCGCGCGGCGAGCCGTCGGCGGCTCCGATCGGCGCCAGCCGCCGCTCGCGCCGGTCGAACACGCAGAGCTCGCTGACCCCGAGCCGCTGCAGCAGCTCGAGCGCCCGGTCGTAGTCCGCACCGACGTCCTGCGGGCGATGGGCGTCGCTGGAGAGCGCGATCGGCGCTCCCGCTTCCAGGCACATCTGCAGGAAGGCGGGCGCCGGGTAAATCTCGCCAGCCGGCTTGCGCAGCCCCGCGGTCGACACCTCCACGGCGATGCCCGACTCGGCGATGCCGTCGATCGCGAGCTCGTAGTAGCGGCGCAGGTCCCCGGTGGGGATGGGATGGTCGCGGCGGGAGGGACCCCAGTACTTGACCAGGTCGGGGTGGGCGAGGATGTCGAACAGGCCGCTGGCCGCCGCCTCGCCGATCATCTCGAAGTAGCGCCGCCAGATGTCCTCGGCGCTGCGCCCGCTCGACCAGACGCTGTAGTCGTGCATGTCCACCGCGCCCTCGCGCAGGAAGTGGACGGACCCGACCACGTAGTCGAGATCGCGCTCCGCCAGCAGGTTCGCGAGGCGATCCTCGGCACCGAAGACGAAGTCGGCCTCGATGCCCAGCCGCAGGTCGGTCTCCTCGCGCACGAAGCGGCAGTACTCGTCGAGGTCGTCGTGCGCGTACTGCTCCCAGAACGGATGTCGCCACACGTTCAGCGCCTGGCGGAAGCGATAGATGTGTTCGGAGACGCCCAGCTCGGCTATCCCCCGCTCGGTCGCGGCGTCTCTGTAGCGCTCCGCATTCGTGGTCGTGAAGTGGGTCTCGGCACTCGCGTCGACGGCGTCGGTGCGGAGATGGAGGTGGTAGTCGGTGAGCATCTGGGGTTGCGATTCAAGCACGCTTCAGCCATGCGGTCCGCCGCGCATGGCGAGCAGCAGCTCGGCCACGCGGAGGTCGAACGGGATCGTCACCTTGAGGTTCTCCTCGCTCGCGCGAACGACGATCACCCTGCCGCCCGCCCGCTCGATCAGCCAGGCGTCGTCGGTGGCCCGCGCCAGCTCCGCCGCCGGAACGTCGAGGGCCCGTTCGAGGGCCGCGCGGCGGAACACCTGAGGCGTCTGCACCGCCCAGAGCTCGCTGCGCTCGAGCGTCTCGGTGACCGCGCCGGCTCCGTCCACACGCTTGACCGTGTCGGTCACCGGCGCCGCCGCGATCGCGGCATCCGCCGCCGGCTCGCCCTCCAGCGCGGCGATCACGCGTTCGACCAGGTCGCTGGTCACGAGCGGCCGGGCGGCGTCGTGGACCACGACGGGGTCGCCGGGTCCAACGGCCTCGAGGGCATGGCGTACCGACTCCGAGCGCGTCGCTCCCCCCGGCACACCGATGATCTCGGGGAGCGCCGTCACGGCAAAGCCGGATGGCACCTTGCCTCCCTCGACATCTTGCGGCATGGCGATCGCGATCCTCTCGATGCCGGCCGTCGTCTGCAGCGCGGACACGCTCCACCGGTAGAGGTCCCTGCCGCCCAGCTCGACGAAGGCCTTCGGTTGGCCCGCCCCGAGGCGCTCGCCGCTGCCCGCGGCAACGATCAGGGCAACGGCCATCGCCGAGGGGCTGTCGTGCACGCGGCAATTTGACCCCGCAGGGTGCTGCCGCGTGCGCGAAAGCCTCGCTACTTGGCTCCTGCGACTGCCATCTGGCTGTTGGCCGAGTCGGAGAGCAGCTCGTCCAGGTAGCTCTCGGCCTCTTCCTCGTCCTTGTCGAGCGCATACATCAGCTCGGACGCGAGGATCTTCTTGGTACGCGTGAACATCTGCTTCTCGCCGGTCGAGAGTCCCTTCTCGTTCTCGCGCAGCGAGAGGTTGCGAACGACCTCCGCGAGCTCGTAGATGTCGCCCGTCTTGATCTTGTCGCGGTTGTGCTTGAACCGGCGGTTCCAGTTCTTGGGCATCTCCGAGACCTCGTCGCGGAGCACGTCGAGAACCTTCTTGACGGTCTCCTCGTCGATCACCCTGCGCAGGCCGGCCAGCGCCGCGTTCTCGGTCGGGACGCGCACCGTCATGTCGTTGTGGAGGATCTTGATCGTGAGGTACTCGCGACGTTCGCCGAGGATCTCCATCTCCTCCTTCTTCAAGACCTTCCCCGCGCCATGGTGCGGATAGACGACGTGGTCACCGAGCTCGAACTCGATGTACTCGACCTCGCGAGTGACCTCGAGCGCCTCGGTCAGTGTTCCGTCTTCGATTGGTTGTGCCGAAATGGTGTCCTCCTTGGTTGCGACCGACGATGGCGGCCTTGGTTCAAGTCTGTAGGTAACGGTCCACGAGGTTGAGCTCCTGCAGCCTGCGCAGACCCTCGCGAATGTCTTTCGCCCTGATCTCGCCAACGCCGTCCACCGCCTCCAGCTCGGAGTCGGTCGCTGCGAGCAGCTCGTCGAGACTGCCGAACTCGCCGACGATCTGCGATACGACGAGCTTCGGCAGCCGTGGGACCCGGCCGAGCACCCTGTAGCCGCGCGCAGTCACAGGGTAGTCGAGCGTGTTGAGCTTGCGGTCGTAGCCCAGCAGCTCCGCCAGGCGGCCGAAGTCGAGCAGATCCTGGTGCGCGAGACGCCCGATCTCCTCCAGCGCGGCCGCGAAGGCCTCGTCGGAGTAGCTCGAGAGGTAGTCGCGGACGAGCGCCGCCTTCTCGGCGGCGGCTCCGACCATCGTCTCCTCGAGCTGCATCTCGATCAGGCGGCCCTCGCTGCCGAGCTCGACGATGTAGCGCTCGATCTCCACCGCCATGCGCGTGACGAGCTCGGAGCGCTGCATCACCGTGAGCACGTCGTGCAGCGTCGTGCCGCCCTCGAACTCGAGCGCGGTGAGACGCGTCGCGACCTGGTCGAGGCGCGTGCGGAACTTGTCGAGCGTGGCGAGCGCCTGGTTGGCCTTGGCCAGGACGACGGGAATGTCCTCGAGGATGTACTTCGCCCCGTCGACGTACACCGAGACGACCTCGCGTCGCTGTGAGATGGCGATGACCAGCGCGTCCGTCTGCTTGGACACGCGCTCGGCCGTGCGGTGCCGGGTCCCGGTCTCGTGCGAGAGAATCGTCGGATCGGGCATCAGCTGCACGTTGGCCATCGTGATCTTGGTTGCGTTTGCATTGAGGATGATCGCCCCGTCCATCTTTGCGACCTGGTAGAGGAAGGCCGGCGTGTAGTCGATATCGAGCTTGATCCCGCCGGAGTTCAGAAAGCTCAGGTCTTCGGGCTCGCCGATCACGATCAGGCCGCCGGTGCGGGCATGCAGGATGCTGTCCAGGCCCTCCCGCAGCGCCGTCCCGGGCGCGATCATCTCCAGAGCCCTCATCAGCCCCGGATCCGGTCTTACTTCGCTGTCGAAATCTTCGCCGGATCGTGGAGCCACGATCCTTCATTCTAGGGCATTTAGCATTCCTTTAGCGCCACCTACACAGGCCGGATGCCCCGGCGCTCAGGCGAGCGACGCGACCGCGCCACCGGCGGAGATCCGCTCGGAGGAGCCCTCCCCGCGGGCTGGGAGGGCCAGCGTCAGGGCCTCGCGCAGCGTCGCCACCTGGCAGGCGGACGCGCCGCTCTCGGCCGGCGCGAGCACACCGCTCAGGCCGTGCTTCGCGGCCTCTGCAAGGCGGCGCTCGGGGTGCCCGACCCAGCGCAGCTCGCCGGTCAGGCCGAGCTCGCCGAAGCAGGCTCGCGGAGCACCTCGCAATGCCACGCCGCGGCTCGCGCTGGCGACGGCCAGGGCGACCGCCAGGTCGCATCCCGGCTCGTCGACGCGGACGCCGCCGACGACGTTGACGAACACGTCCGCAGAACCGGTCCCGACACGGCCGTGCCGAGCGAGGATCGCGAGGACCAGCGCGAGCCTGTTGCGATCCAGGCCGGAGACCACGCGCCGCGGCTGCTCGAGCTCGGAGGGCGCAACGAGCGCCTGGACCTCGACCAGCAATGGCCTCGAGCCCTCCATCGCCGCGAGCACGACGCTCCCCGGCGCCCGTGTCGCCTCGGCGACGAACCGCGCCGAGGCGTCCAGCACCTCGACCAGGCCGGCCTGGCGCATCTCGAACAGGCCGGCCTCGTTCGTCGAGCCGAAGCGATTCTTGAGCGCCCGCAGCTCGCGGTAGGGCCGCTCGCGCTCGCCCTCGAACTGCAGCACGCAGTCGACCAGGTGCTCGAGCACCCGCGGCCCCGCCAACGCGCCGTCCTTCGTCACATGGCCGACCAGGATCACGGCCACCCCGCGCGCCTTCGCCAGCTCCATGATCCGGGCGGCCACCTCGCGGACCTGCCCCACGGATCCCGGTGCGCCCGACAGCTCCGCGGAGCGCAGCGTCTGGACCGAGTCGATCACGCACGCGTGCGGCGCCTCGCCGGCGAGCGTGTCGAGGATGTTCTCGAGATCGGTCTCCGCGAGGACCGGGACGCTCAGGGCCTGCTGGGCGGGATTCGACACAAGGCGCTCGGCGCGCAGCCTGACCTGCTCGGCGGACTCCTCGCCGCTGACGTAGAGCGTCCTGTGTCCCGTCGCCTGGAGATGGCCGAGGACCATGTTCGTGAGCGTCGACTTGCCGATCCCCGGCGAGCCGCCGAGCAGCACCAGCGAGCCCGGCACGAGTCCTCCGCCGAGCACCCGATCGAGCTCGCCGATACCGGTGGACATGCGCTGCACCGGAGCGTTGCCGACCTCGCTCAGCGGGCGCGGGGCGACCCTCTCAGCGGCGTTCGCTCCGGACGCGCGGCGAGCGCTGCGGCCAGGCTTGCCGTTCGCCTGCGGCCGCGCCACGCGCTCCTCGACGAGCGTGTTCCACGCCTCGCAGGTGGGGCACTGTCCGTGCCACTGGGCTGACTGCCCGCCGCACTGCGAGCACACGTGGACGGTCGTCCTGGGCATCGACCCAGCGTACGGACCGGCGGGGACGGCTTGGCGGGCGGCGCGTGCGCGCCGTCGGCAGCTGGCTCCTACTGCTCGGTGGGCGCGTCGAGCTCGGGGTGATCGCCGTCCGGCGGGCTGTCACCCTCGGCAAGCTCCTCGGGCCCGGCGCCTTCGGCACCGACGCCGACCGGGGTCTTCTGCTTCTTGGGCTTGACGATCGAGAGGCGCACGTCGCCCTCTTCCTCGTCCTCGGCAGGGTCCACCACGACGGTCGCGCCGGGGGTCAGCTGCTCGCGCAGCACGAAGTCGGCGAGCGGGTCCTCGATGTAGCGCTGGATCGCCCTGCGCAGCGGGCGTGCGCCCATCGACGGGTCCCAGCCCTTCTCGACGAGCAGATCCTTGGCCGGCTCGGTGAGCTCCAGCTGCAACTCGCGCTCGGCCATCGACTCGCGGATGCGCAGTAGCAGCAGCTCGACGATCTGCTTGATCTCCTCCTTCTGCAGCTTGTGGAAGACGATCACGTCGTCGATGCGGTTGAGGAACTCCGGGCGGAAGACCTTCTTGAGCTCGCCCATGATCCGGTTCTTCATGTCGTCGTAGGTGATCCCGGTCTCGTCGTCGGACACGGCGAAGCCCAGCGGCGTGTTGCGCGCGATCTCGGCGGCGCCGATGTTCGAGGTCATGATCACGATCGCGTGCCGGAAGTCGACCGTGCGCCCCTGGGCGTCGGTCAGCCGGCCGTCCTCGAGTATCTGCAGGAGGATGTTGAAGACGTCGGGGTGCGCCTTCTCGATCTCGTCGAGCAGCAGCACGCTGTAGGGCTTGCGCCGCACGGCCTCGGTCAGCTGGCCGCCCTCGTCGTAGCCGATGTAGCCGGGGGGCGATCCGACGAGCCGGGACACGGCGTGCTTCTCCATGTACTCGGACATGTCGATCCTGATCAGCGCGTCGTCGTCACCGAACAGGAACTCGGCGAGCGTGCGCGCCAGCTCGGTCTTGCCCACTCCCGAAGGGCCGAGGAAGATGAACGAGCCTGTGGGGCGCTTGGGGTCCTTCAGGCCGGCGCGCGAGCGCCGGATCGCCTTGGAGATGACCTCGATCGCCGGGTGCTGGCCGATCACGCGCTTGTGCAGTTCGTCCTCCATGCGCATCAGCTTCTGCGTCTCGGCCTCGGTCAGCTTGAAGACGGGTATGCCGGTCCACATCGAGACGATGTCGGCGATCTCCTCCTCGCCGATCGACGGCCGCTCGCCGGACTCGCCGGATTCCCACGCCTGCTCGAGCTCGCGTTTCTTGTTCGTCAGCTTGCGCTCCTTGTCGCGCAGCGCCGCGGCCTTCTCGAACTCCTGGGCCTCGATCGCGGCCTCCTTCTCGCGCCGCGTCGTCTCGACTTCGGTCTCGAGCTCGCGGTTGGCCGGAGGAGAGGTCATCGACTTGATCCGCATCCGCGAGGCGGCCTCGTCGATGAGGTCGATCGCCTTGTCGGGCAGGAAGCGGTCGGAGATGTAGCGGCTGGCCAGTTCCCCGGCGGCGCGCAGCGCCTCGTCTGTGATCTGCACCTTGTGGTGCTGCTCGTAGCGGTCGCGCAGGCCACGCAGGATCTCGACCGTCTGGTCGATGGTCGGCTCCTCGACGCGAATCTGCTGGAAGCGCCGCTCGAGTGCCGAGTCGCGCTCCAGGTACTTGCGGTACTCGTCGAGCGTCGTCGCGCCGATCGTCTGCAGCTCGCCTCGGGCCAGCGCCGGCTTGAGGATCGACGCGGCGTCGATCGCGCCCTCGGCGGCGCCGGCGCCCACGAGGTTGTGTAGCTCGTCGATGAACAGGATGATGTCGCCCCGCTGGGTGATCTCCTTCATGACCTTCTTCAGGCGCTCCTCGAACTCGCCGCGGTACTTCGAGCCGGCGACGAGCGCCGCCAGGTCGAGCGTGTAGATCTGCTTGTTCTTCAGCAGCTCGGGCACGTCGGAGCTGGTGATGCGCTGGGCCAGGCCCTCGACCACCGCCGTCTTGCCCACGCCGGGCTCGCCGACGAGCACGGGGTTGTTC
>JAOPZB010000080.1 GCA_025964355.1 Solirubrobacterales bacterium
GCTTGATGTAGTAGTCCAGGCACGGGCTGCCGCTGCGCCGCCCCGGCTCGGGGCCGGTGCAGGAGCGGAACATGAAGACCTTCGCGAGCACCTCGAGCGTCGCGCGCACCCGCTTGGCGTTCGAGTAGGGGCCGAAGTAGGCGCGACCCGGCCGGTGACGCTCGCGCGTGAAGTAGACCCGCGGATAGTCCTCGTCGAGGGAGATCGCGATGAAGGGGTAGGACTTGTCGTCGCGCAGGCGGATGTTGAAGCGCGGCCTGTACTGCTTGATGAAGCTCTGCTCAGCGAGCAGGGCCTCGGCCTCGGTGGCCACGACGACGAACTCGATCTGCTCGACGCTCGCGACCATCTCGGCGTGACCCGGACTGCTCGGCACCTGAGCTTTGGAGAAGTGCGACGCGACGCGCTTGCGCAGCGACTTGGCCTTGCCGACGTATACGACCCTGCCGTCGCCGTCGCGGAACAGGTAGACGCCCGGCTGGTCGGGCAGACCGCGCCGCTGCTCGGCGACGCTCGCCCGCGCGTCGCCGCTCACCGTCGTCGTCTCCGTTGCTGCCATCTCCACCGAGGATAGGAGGCGCTCAGCGCCGCGACGCCCGTCCGCCCGGCGCGGCTGGGGTCAGTAGCTGCGGGATTGGCGGAAGACCTGGACGAGGGCGTATACGACGCAGCCGACGAGCACGAACCAGAGCAGCTCTCCGGAGCCGGTTTCCCACATCCGCCGCCGCGCCGCATAGGCGAACACGCCCAGCGCGACCGCCCCGTAGAGCAGCGCCCGGTGGCGGTCGCCGAGGCTGTAGAGGGTGATCCGGTGTTCGCGATACATGCGCAGCCCGAAGTAGGCGATCCCGAAGCCGAACGCGACCCACAGCGCCGCTTCGAACGTGCTCGCGACATGGCCACCGCCGGGAAGCAGGTATACGGCGGCGGCGATCGCGACGATGATCGCGATGTTGCGGGCGTTGCGCATTCGGTCCATCGCCCAAGTCTAGGTCAGTCGATCAACGTCTCGAGCCGAGCGTAGGCCTCGTCGACCGCGCGCTTGGCGGCCGTGTGGCGAGCCTCGGACTTGGCCGACTCATAACGCGTGGCCCATGCCTCCGGCGTGGCGAGCTCGTCCTCCAGCGCGCGCATCGCGGCCTCGGCCTGCTCGACCGCCCGCTCGGCCTGCTCCTGCGCGCTCAGGCGGTTCTTCGACGGGCCCTTGGCCTTCGGCTTGCGCCCGGGCTTCTCCGCAGCGGCTCCGTTGCCGCGAGCGGATCGCTCGGCGCTGCCAGCCGGCGCATGCGCCTTGTCCTGTGCTGTTCCGGGCGGCGCATGCGCCGGCCGGCCGAGGGGCGCATGCGCCCCTCCGGGGGGCCGCACATGTGCGGCCCCCTTCCTGTCGATGGGAGAGATCGACGACCTCTCGTCGCGCACGCGCACGTACTCCGGCCAGCCGCCGAGATAGCTGTGCAGGGTGCCGCCCTCGACGGCGACGGTCCGGGTTCCGACCGCGTCGAGCAGCGCCCGGTCGTGGGACACGAGCAGCACCGCCCCCCCAAACGAGCGCAGCGCGTCCTCGAGCGCCTCGCGGCTCTCGATGTCGAGATGGTTGGTCGGCTCGTCGAGGATCAGCACGTTGGGGGCGTCGGCGGCGCCGACGAGCACCGCCAGCGAGAGGCGACGGCGCTCGCCGCCCGATAGGCCGCTCAGCGGTTTCTCGGCCTCCTCTCCGGAGAACAGAAAGCGCCCCAGCAGCGCCCGCGCCCGGCCGGGCGTAAGGCCGGTCGCGCGCTGAGCCGCCTCGAGCACGCTCTGGTCGGCCGAGCCGCCGGCGCCGAGCTCCTCGGCGTGCTGGGAGAGATAGCCGATCTTGACGTTGTGGCCGATGCTCAGGCGTCCCGCCGCCAGCTCCCGCCGCCCGGCGAGCGTCTCGATCAGCGTCGTCTTGCCGCTGCCGTTGGCCCCGACGAGCGACACGTGCTCGCCGCGTTCGAGCCACAGCTCGGAGTCCTCCAGCAGCGTCACCGGCGGCTGCATCCGGCCGTGCGGGCCGTTCGGGCCTCCTCCCACCTCGACGCGACCGTCGAGCAGCTCGAAGATCACGCGCCCGGACCGCTGCGGCGCCGAGAAGGCGAACTCCAGGCCCTTGGCGTCGCGCGGATCCCGCTCGATGCGCTCCATCTTGTCGAGCTTCTTGACGCGCGACTGAGCCTGGCGCGCCTTGCTGGCCTTGTAGCGGAAGCGCTCGATGAACCGCTCCATGCGCTCGATCTCCGCGCGCTGGGAGTCGATCGCCCTGCCGAGCGCGATCTCGCGGGCAGCCTGCTCGCGGCGCCACTGGTGCCAGCTGCCGGCGAAGAAACGCGACCGGGTCGCCTCGATCTCGAGCACGGCCGTGCCGACGGCCTCCAGGAACCAGCGGTCGTGGGCGACGAGCACGACCGCGGCGTCGAGGTCCACCAACGTCTGCTCCAGCCACTCGAGCGACTCGATGTCGAGATGGTTCGTCGGCTCGTCGAGTAGCAGCACGTCCGCGCCGGTGGCGAGCGCGCGGGCGAGCGACGCGCGCGTGAGCTGTCCTCCGGAGAAGCTGGCCAGGGGCCGGTCGAGGTCCTCCGGCGAGAACCCGAGGCCGCGCGCCATCGCGGTCGCCCGGTCGCGCCATAGATAGCCCCCGCGGGCCTCCAGGCGCGCCTGCGCACGCGCATAGCGCGCGAGCGTCGCCTCCCCGCCGCTGCCGGCGGTCATCTCCGCCTCGAGATCCCGCAGCTGCGCCTCGATCTGCAGCTCCTCGGCACAGCCGGAGAGCAGATACTCGCCCAGCGGGAGCGCTCGCTCGCGCGGCGGTCGCTGGTCGTGCAGGGCGATGCGCACGCCCTTGGCGACGCTCAGCTCGCCGCGGTCGATCGAGGCCTGCCCGGCGAGCATGCGCAGGAGCGTCGTCTTGCCGGCGCCGTTGCGTCCGGCGATCGTCATGCGGTCGCGGCGCTCGAGCTTGAACGACACGCCGCGCAGCAGCGGCTGCCCGGCGATGTCCTTGTGCAGATCAGATGCGATCAGGAGAGCCATCGGCTGCTGATGGTAGGGCTCCGGCGCCGTCGTTCCGGCGCATGTCGGAGGCCGCTCGCCTGCCGCGCGCTGAGGTAGGATTCGCCGCCTGATGCGCAGACATCTGCTTACGAGGGTCCTCGCTGCCGCGCTGCTCGTGTCGCTCGTGCTCGCGCCTGCCGCCGATGCGATGAACGACGGGCGCGGCTTCTACGGCGAGACGAACGACCAGGTCGTCACCAACGCCGGCTTCATCATCATCGCCTTCTTCCCGATCTTCGTGTTCGTGATGAGCATGCTCCAGCGTTTCCTGGAACGGCGCAAGGACGCGCGCCGGGCGGCGCAGAAGGCGCTGCTGGGCAACTCCCAGTGGCGCGGCGGCTGGTAGACCGGCAGCGGGGATGATCGAGCCGGAGCAGGCCGCGGGCGACGGGCCGGCGGTCCGCTACGAGCGCCGCGGCGCCGCGGCGCTGATCACGATCGACCGCCAGCACAGACGCAACGCCGTCGACGGCCCCACCGCGGCAGCCCTGCACGAGGCGTACCTGCGCTTCGAGGCTGACACGGACGCCCGCGTGATGGTGCTGACGGGGGCCGGCGGGGTGTCCTTCTGCGCGGGCGCCGACCTCAAGGCGCAGGAGACGTTCGTCGGCCGGCTGATGAGCCCCGAGGGACCGATGGGCTTCACCCGCCTGACGGCCTCCAAGCCGACGATCGCGGCGATCTCCGGGTTCTGCCTGGCCGGCGGCCTCGAGCTGGCGCTCTGGTGCGACCTGCGAATCGCCACCGAGGACTCGACGCTCGGCTATCCCGAGCGCCGCTGGGGCGTGCCGCTGATCGACGGCGGCACCCAGCGCCTGCCGCGCATCGTCGGGCTCGGACGAGCGCTGGACCTGATCCTCACCGGCCGCATGCTCGGCGCCGAGGAGGCGCTGTCGATGGGACTCGTGACCGAGGTGGTGGCGCCGGGACGTCACCTCGACCGCGCGTTGGCGCTCGCCGAGGGCCTCGCCGGCTTTCCCCAGCGCACGATGCTCGCCGACCGCATCGCCGCGATCGAGGGCCTCGGGCTGCCGCTCGACGAGGGACTCGACCTGGAGGCGAAGGCGGGACCGGAGGTGTTCGAGGACGGGGCGCGGGGCGCCGCGCGGTTCGCCGCAGGAGAGGGCCGCGGGGGAGCGGGCGCCGGGGCATAGCGGGAGCGCCGCGCGCGCCGGGCGCGAACCGGCCGCGCATCTGGGCTCCAGCCGGCGCCGGCCGTCGCATTCGAGGTAGGCTCTCGGCGCGATGGCCTACTTCGTGACGGGGGCAACCGGCTTCATTGGAAAGCGTCTTGTCGAGCTGCTGCTCGAGAAGCGCCAGGGCAAGATCTACGTGCTCGTTCGCGAGAACTCCCGCGCGCGCCTGGACGACCTCGTCGAGCGCTGGAGCATCGTCGCCGGCGCCTCGGCCGCCAACCGCATCGAGCCGGTCGTCGGGGACCTGCGCCGACCGCTGCTCGGGCTCGAGTCCGAACAGGTGCAGGAGCTGCGCGGCAAGGTCACCCACTTCTTCCACCTGGCCGCCGTCTACGACATGACCGCGCCGGCCGAGCGCAACACCGCCGTCAACGTCGGCGGCACCACCCACGCCGTGGAACTGGCGCGCGCCGTCGACGCCAAGCACCTGCATCACGTCTCTTCGATCGCCGTCGCCGGCGAGTACCGCGGCCTGTTCGAAGAGGACATGTTCGACGAGGGCCAGCGGCTGCCGTCGCCGTATCACCTGACGAAGTTCGAGTCCGAGCGGATCGTGCGCGAGCAGCCCTATGTCCCGTGGCGCGTGTATCGGCCGGGGATCGTCGTCGGGGACTCGAAGACCGGCGAGATGGACAAGGTCGACGGGCCGTACTACTTCTTCAAGGCCATCCAGCGCCTGCGCCAGCTGCTCCCCGAGTGGGTGCCGCTCGTCGGCCTGGACCTCGGATACACCAACGTCGTGCCGGTCGACTGGGTGGCCGGCGCGCTCGAGCACATCGCGCACGAGCCCGATCTCGACGGGGGCGCATTCCATCTGACCGACCCGCGCCCGCAGCGCGTCGAGGAGCTCATCAACGAGCTCGCGACGGCGGCGCACGCACCGCGGTTTGCGCTAAGCATCGACAAACGGCTCACCGACCCGCTGCCGAAGTGGCCGCTGGCGCTCACCGCGCGGCTGCCGCCGTGGCGCCAGCTGCGCAAACTGGCGCTGCGCGAGCTCGGCATCCCCGAGCAGGTCGTCGCGCACGTCGAGCTAGTGCCGCGCTTTGACACGCGCGAGGCGTCGAGCGCGCTCGCCGGGTCGCCACTTGAACAGCCGCCGCCGCTGCACGACTACGCCTCGCGCCTGTGGGACTACTGGGAGCGGGAAATGGACCCCGACCTGAGGCGCGGACGGACGCTGAAAGAGGCGCTCGAGGGCCGCACGGTGATGATCACGGGCGCGTCGTCTGGGATTGGCCGCTCGACGGCGACGAAGGTCGCCGCCGCCGGCGGCATACCGCTGCTGGTGGCCCGCAACGTCGAGAAGCTCGAGGAGGTGCGGGCCGAGATAGTCGCCGGCGGCGGCACGGCCTACGTCTACGCAGCCGACATCTCGGACATGGAGTCGATCGAGCGGCTGCTGGAACGGGTGCTCGCCGATCATCGCAACGTCGACATGCTCGTCAACAACGCCGGCCGCTCGATCCGCCGCTCGATCGCGCTCAGCTACGACCGCTTCCACGACTTCGAGCGCACGATGCAGCTCAACTACTTCGGCGCGGTCAAGCTGATCATCGGCCTGCTGCCGCGCATGCGCGAACGCGGCTCGGGCCACATCGTGAACATCTCCTCGATCGGCGTGCAGACCAACCCTCCGCGCTTCTCGGCCTACGTGGCCTCGAAGGCGGCGCTCGACGCGTTCACGCGGGTGGTCGCCTCCGAGGTGATCGGCGACGGGGTGACCTTCACGACGATCCACATGCCGCTCGTGCGCACGCCGATGATCGCGCCGACGAAGATGTACGACGCCTTCCCGGCGATCAGCCCGGAGGAGGCGGCCGACATGATCTGCGAGGCGCTGCGCAGCCGCCCCAAGCACATGGGCACGCGCCTGGGCAGGTTCGGCGAAGTCGCCTACACGCTCTCCCCGAGCGCGGTCGACAGGCTCCTGCATCTCGCCTATCGCGTGTTCCCGGACTCGGCGGCGTCGAAGGGCCAGCCTGACGTCGAGGAGCGCGCCTCATTCGAGCAGATCGCGATGGCGACCCTGACGAGGGGCGTTCACTGGTAGCGAGCGGCGGTCGTCGGTCCTGGCATGATCGGACCGTGAGCGAGACGAGCCCCGCCATCGAGGTGAGCGCGTTGTGCAAGCGCTACGGCGAGTACGAGGCGGTCCGCGGCCTCGACATAACGGTCAGGCGCGGCGAGGTGTTCGGCCTGCTCGGGCCCAACGGCGCCGGCAAGACGACCACGGTGGAGATCCTCGAGGGCTATCGAGCGCGCACGAGCGGCGATGTCTCGGTCCTCGGCCACGATCCCGCAAGCCGCTCGATCGAGCTGCGCCGGCGGATCGGGGTCGTGCTCCAGTCGGGCGGCATCTACAGCCACATCACCCCGCGCGAGGCGCTGGCCCACTGGGCGAGCTTCTACCCGCATCCCCGCGAGGTCGGCGAGGTGCTGGCGCTCGCGGGCCTGGAGCCCAAGGCCGACGTGCGCAGCCGCCGTCTGTCCGGCGGGGAGCTGCGGCGGCTGGACTTCGCGCTCGCGCTCGTCGGCGACCCCGAGCTGATGTTCCTCGACGAGCCGACGACGGGCTTTGACCCGGAGGCGCGCCGGGCGGCCTGGGAGACGGTCAGGTCGCTGCGCGACCTCGGCAAGACGATCCTGCTCACGACGCACTATCTCGAGGAGGCGCAGGCACTGGCCGACCGCGTCGCGATCGTCAAGGACGGGCGCGTGCTGGCGGTTGGGGCGCCGCGCGAGCTGGGGGTCGGAGCGGCGCACTACCGCGTCGCCTACCGCGAGTCCGGCGGCGAGCTCGTCGAACGCGAGACCGGTGACCCGACGACGCTTCTGCACGAGCTGACCGGCGCGGCGCTGGCTCGGGGCGAGCGCCTGGAGGAGCTCTCCGTCGAGCGGCCCTCGCTCGAGGACGTCTATCTGGAGCTGACCGCGAATGCCTGATGCGCTCGACGGCGTCAACCCGGTTGCGCTCTGCTGGCGCCAGTACCGGCTCGAGCGAAAGATGTTCTGGCGCAACCCGAGCGCCGCGTTCTTCAACTTCCTGCTGCCGCTGCTGTTCCTGTTCGGAGCGGGCGCGATCCTCAGCGGCAACCAGCGCGATCTCAACAAGCTGATCCCGTCGATCGCCGGGATGAGCGTGATGTCCACGACCTTCACCGCGCTCGCCTACAACATCGTCTTCCTGCGCGAGCGCGGAGTGCTCAAGCGCATCCGGGGTACGCCGCTGCCGACGATCTCCTACTTCGGCGGCGTCGCCGCCAACGCAGTGACGAACACCGCGCTGCAGATCGCGATCATCGTCGTCGCCGGACGCGTCTTCTTCGGCATCGGCTGGCCGCCGGACCCGGGCGAGCTGGTGGTGTTCCTCGTGGTGGGGGTCGTCTGCTTCGCGGCGCTCGGCGTCGCGTTCGCCCACGCGATCCCCAACTTCGAGTCGACCGCCGCCTATGTCAACGCCGTGTTCCTGCCGGTCGTGTTCGTCTCGTTCTTCGCGTTCGACTCCAGCAGCGCCCCCGGCTTCCTGCGCACGATCGCCGACGCGCTGCCGCTCAAGCCGCTGATCGAGGGGCTGTCCGGGGCGCTCGTGAGCGGCTCGGGGCTCGCCAACAATCTCGACGCGCTCGCCGTCATCGGGCTGTGGGGCGCCTTCGGCCTGTACTTCGCCGTGCGCGGCTTCTCCTGGGAGCAGTCGCGCACATGACAAACGACATCACGAACGAGAGGACCGCACGATGAGACAGCTCGCCGAAGACGTCCACCAGCTGCACGGATGGCCGCCCAACGCGATCAACGTGTATCTCGTCGGCGACGTGCTGATCGACGCGGGCACGCGGCGCGCCGAGCGCCGGATCACCCGTCAGATCGCCGGGCGGCCCGTGGCGGCCCACGCGCTCACGCACGCGCACCCCGACCACCAGGGGTCCAGTCACGCGATCTGCGAGCGCCTCGGGATTCCGCTGTGGTGCGGGCAGGGAGACGTGCCGGCGATCGAGACGCCCGGCGGCGTGGCCGGCTCCGGCCCGCAGACGTGGGCGACGTTCGTGCAGCGGCGCTTCTGGGTCGGCCCTGCCCATCCGGTCGCGCGGGCGCTCGTGGAGGGCGACGAGGTCGCGGGCTTCACCGTCCTCGAGACGCCGGGGCACAGCCCCGGGCACGTCGCCTTCTGGCGGGAGTCCGACAGGGTGCTGATCGCCGGCGACGTCCTGACCAACGTGAACCTGATGACGGGCCGTCCCGGGCTGCACGAGCCGCTCGCGGCGTTCACGCCCGACCCGTCGCGCAACCGCGGCTCCGCGCGGCGGCTGGCCGAGCTGAGGCCCAGGCTCACGTGCTTCGGACACGGCCCGCCGCTTTCTGACCCGGGCAGGCTCGCCGAGTTCGTCGACGCGCTGCCGCAGTGAGCGTCGGATGAGCGACAGCGTCTTCCTCGCCGAGGGCGAGCAGTTCAGGCCGACCGAGCACGCCCGCGGGCCCTGGGACCCGCACGCCCTCCATGGCGGGGCGCCGGCGGCGCTGCTGACAGCCGCGTTCGAGCGCTCACAGCCCGGTGCCGAGCTGCGCATCGCACGGCTCGCCTTCGAGTTCCTGCGTCCGATCCCGTTCGCGCCCCTGTCACTGTCCACGCGCGTCGTGCGCCCCGGGCGCCGCGTGCAGGAGCTCGCCGGCGAGCTGAGCAGCGGCGATCAGCTCGTCTGCCGCGCGAGCGCGCTGCGCGTGCAGGAGGTGCCTGCGGGGCTGCCGGCGGCGCCCGCGGACGAGGCGATGCCGGGGCCCGATGCGGGGACGCCCGTGCGCTTTGCGCTGGACGGCTCCACCGCCGACAGCTTCGCGTCCAGCGCGATGGAGATGCGCTGGCTCGACGACCCGTGGGCGCTCGGTCCAGCGCGCGTATGGATGCGCCTGCGCCACCCCCTCCTGGCCGGCGAGGCGCTCACGCCGCTCGCGCGGCTGGCGGCGACCGCCGACTTCGGCAACGGCGTCAGCGCTGCGCTGTCGTTCGACGAGTACCTGTTCATCAACGCCGACCTGACGATCCACCTGCAGCGCCAGCCGCGCGGGGAGTGGATCGGGCTCGATGCCCGCACGCTGCTGCACGCCGGCGGGTCCGGACTGGCCGAGAGCGTCCTGCACGACGTCGAGGGGACCGTCGGCCGGGCGTTTCAGACGCTCGTGGTGCAGGCGCGCTGAGCGCCGCCGGACGAGCGCTGCCGGCTCAGCGCACGACGACGTCGCCGAGCGCCTCGTCGATCGCGGCGAGCGTGTCCTCGCCGAGCACGACTGCAGACGCGGAGGCGTTGGCGTGCACCTGCTCGGGCCGGGTCGCGCCGACGATCGCCGAGGCGACGTTCGGCTGGCGCAGCACCCAGGCGAGCGCGAGCTGGGCCATCGTCAGGCCGGCGCCCTCGGCGATCGGTCGCAGGCGCTGCACCGCCTCGAGCACCCTGGGCTCCATCAGGCGACCGATGAAGCCGCCCATGCTCTCGCTCGTCGCCCTGGTGCCTGGAGGCGGCGGCTCACCCGGCTGGTACTTGCCGGTGAGCACGCCCTGGGCAAGGGGTGACCACACGATCTGCGAGATGCCCTCGCGTTCACACAGCCGGATCAGCTCGGCCTCGGGACCGCGCCACAGCATCGAGTACTGCGGCTGGCTTGAGACCCAGCGCTCGACGTCGGGCAGCTGCAACGACTCCTGCACCTTCTCGACCGGCCACTCGCTGAAGCCGATGTGGCGGGCCTTGCCCGAACGCACGACTTCGGTCAGCGCCGACATCGTCTCCTCCAGCGGCGTCCGGTCGTCATAGCGGTGGCACTGGTAGAGGTCGACGTAGTCGGTGCGCAGGCGCGCGAGCGAGGCGTCTATCTGCTTGTGGATCTGCGCGGCCGACAGGCCACGGTCGGTGTCGGACATAGGGAAGAAGACCTTCGTCGCGAGCACGTAGGAGGCGCGCTCGCGACCGGCGAGCACATCTCCGAGCAGCGACTCGGCGGCCCCGCGCCCGTAGACGTTGGCCGTGTCGATGAAGTTGATCCCGTCCTCGAACGCCGCCTGCACGCAGGCCTGTGCCTGTTCGCGCCCCACGCCTCCGGAGTAGGTCAGCCAGGAGCCGAGGCTGATCTCCGAGACCTCGATGTCGCTCCAGCCGAGTTTGCGGAATCTCATGCCGGACGAGACTACCCTGAAGGAGTGCACCGCATCGGTCGCACCCCCGACCTCCAATCGACAGACCTCGGCATATGGTGACCGACCAACCTTCTGGAACCGCGATCGACCCGGCTCTGCGCATCGGCTCGGTGACGCTGGCCGTCAGCGACCTGCCGCGCAGCGTCGACTTCTACGAGCGCGTCCTGGGCCTGCCGGCGCTGCTCGTCGAGGACCAGACCGCGGCGCTCGGTCCCGATCGTGAGCATCCGGCCCTGCTGCTCACGGGCATCGCGGCGCCCACCCCGGTGCCGCCGGCCAGCACCGGCCTGTTCCATGTCGCCTGGCTGCACCCCTCGCGCGCGTCGCTCGCGGCGACGGTGCGGCGGGTGGTCGGTCAGCGCTGGCCGCTGGAGGGCGCGTCTGACCACGGCGTCTCGGAGGCCCTTTACCTGAGCGATCCCGACGGCCTCGGAATCGAGATCTATGCCGACCGGCCCCGCGAGCAGTGGGACCGGCCGGCGCCCGGACGCGGCGTGAGGATGGTGACGCTGCCTCTGGACCTAGAGGACCTGCTCGCTCAGGACCTCGGTGGACACGCGCCGCTGATGGCGCCGCAGACTACGGTTGGGCACGTGCATCTGAAGGTCTCCGACGTGCCGCGCGCGACCGCCTTCTACGGCGGCGCGCTCGGCTTCGAGGAGCAGGCGCGGCTGCCGTCGGCCGCCTTTTTGTCGGCCGGGGGCTACCACCATCACGTCGGCCTGAACTCGTGGCAGAGCCAGGGCGCCGCGACGGCGCCCGATACGGCCCCCGGTCTGCGCCGGGTGCGCTTCGAGCTCAGCGACCCGGCTGCCGTCGACTCGCTGCAGCGCCGTCTCTCCGACGGGCAGGGCGCGTCCGCCGAGCGCGCGGCGGACGGATCGGTGGCGCTGCTGGATCCGGACGGTCAGCTGCTGGAGTTCGCGGCGCGAGGCTGACGGGCCGCGGAGCGGCCTGATGTAGAATCCGCGCCGCGTGCGCGGGATCGACGATCCAATCCGCCAGGGGCAGCTCTACCTTCGGCGGGCTGGACACCTGCTGTGGGGCTCTTCGCTTGACACCACGCGCATCGATGGCCTCGACGCGGCGGCGCGTGAGACGTTCTTTGAGAACGGAGCCCGCCACGTGGCCGGCCTTGCGACCGGCTTCGAAGCGATGGGAGCGACGTTGGAGTCGCGCCGGGTGCTCGACTTCGGCTGCGGTGTCGGGCGCATGTCGCTGCCGCTTGCCGAACGCTGCGAGCACGTCTATGGGGTCGACGTTTCACCGGCGGTGCTGCGCGAGGCCGACCGCAACGCCAGGCTGCGGAACCTGAGCAACGTCGAGTGGCTGGAGGCCGGGAGCCTTGACGAGCTGAGCGGCCGCTACGACATGGTGGTATCGCTGTTCGTCTTTCAGCACATTCCCTCGCGCGAGGGCGAGCGAATCATCTCCACGCTCGTGAGCGGGCTGCGTCCGGGAGGTGTCGGAGCTATCCAGGTTGCGCTTCGACCCAGCCGCCCGCTGGCGCGACTGCTCCCCCGCATGCGCAGGTCCGGCCGGTCCGCCGGTAGCCGGCCGAACGGGCTCGGTGCCATCGACTGGTCATATCCGTACATGCTGATGCACTCCTACTCGCTCAACCGTCTCGGCGGTCTGCTCGCCGATGCCAGAGTCTCCAACTGGCAGGTCAAATGGGCTGCGCCCGGCGCCCGCTCGCGCGAGTTCGAGAGCGCCACGATCTTCTTCCGCAAGGACTGATCAAGCGCGCCCCTACTCGGCGCTGACCGCGCTCAGCAGCTCGAGCTGATCGACCGACAGCTTCAGCTTCGCGGCAGGCAGCAGCTCCCCCAGCTGGCCGCGTGACGTGGCGCTCGCGACGGGCGCCGCGACGGTCGGCTGCGCGAGCAGCCAGGCGAGCGCGACGGCCGACATCGTCGTGTGCTGCTCGGCGGCGACGCGCTCGAGCGCGTCGAGCACGGCGAAGCCGCGCTCGTTGAAGTAGCTCTCGCGCACGCCGGCCGCGCGGGGACTGTCGACGTCCGGCCCTCCCGGCCGGTACTTTCCCGTGAGAAAGCCTCGCGCCAGGGCGAAGTAGGGCAGGCAGGGAATGCGCTCTTCTTCGCAAACCGCCTGCAGCTCGCCCTCGTAGCGCCTGCGCTCCATCAGGTTGTAGTGCGTCTGCAGCGCGACGTACCTGGTCATCCCCTCCGCTTCGCCGACCGCCAGCGCCTCGAGCAGGCGCGGGGCGCTGTAGTTGGATGCCGCCGCGTAGCGAATCTTGCCGTCGCGGATCAGTTCGGCGAAGGTGCCGAGCGTCTCGTCGAGCGCCGTTTCGGGATCATCCTGATGGGCGTAGTAGAGGTCCACCCTGTCGGTGCGCAGATTCCCGAGCGACCGCTCGATCCCGAGGCCGATCGTCTCCGCCGAGAGTCCCGGCAGCGACGGGGAGGCGCCGACCTTCGTGGCGATCACGAGCTGGTCGCGATTTTCGCGAGCGGCCATCCAGCGGCCGATGATCCTCTCCGACTCGCCCTCACCGCCGGGGCCTCGGCGCCCGTAGCTGTCGGCGGTGTCGATGAAGTTGCCGCCCGCCTCGACGTAGGCGTCGAGGACCTCATAGGAGCGCTCCTCGTCGATCGACCAGCCGAACACGTTGCCACCGAGGCACAGCGGGAAGACGTCGAGGTCGGTGTCGCCGAGGCGCACGATGCGCAGAGGCTACCCGTCCTCGGGCGGCTCACACGGCGCCGCGCCCGCTACCGCCGCCGGCCGGCGGCGAAGCTCTGCACCGGCGGCGCGACGGCGCGCATGCTGGACCCGACCTCGGCGCTCTGCACGTCCTCCTCCCCCGGTGACGCGGCCCCCGGCAGGCGATGCACGCGCGCGGTCGCCGCAGCGCCGGCCGCATCGTCGACGCCGCCGGGCAGGAAGCGCTCGAGCGGCGCGAGCTCGCGCACGATCACGTTGATCACGGGACGGATCTCCTCGGTCTCCTCCGCGCCCCGTCGCTGGGGCGCGGCGCGTGCGAACGGGGTCGCGGCCGCCGCCTGGAGCGAGCGCTCCAGGCGACCTCTTGCCAGCAGCAGCGGCTCGGCGCGCGCCAGGTTGCGGTGGCGCTCATAGACGGCCCTGGACACGATCAGGTTTACGGTGCCGAACTCGTCCTCGAACAGCAGGAACATCGTCCCGTTCGCCGTCCCCGGCCGTTGCCTGGCGATCACCAGGCCGGCGACCGCCACCTGATAGCCGGTGGGCAGGCGCGCGAGCTGAGCGCTGGTGACGAGCCCGCCCGCGCCGCTGGGCACCGTCAGGCGCTCGCGCAGGATGGCCAGGGCGTGGTCGCCGATCGTCACCCCGCTGGTCGAGTAGTCGGCGATCAGCCGCTGCCAGCGTCCGAGCCTGCGCAGGCTCGGCGCCGGCGGCAGCTCCAGAGGCAGCGCCAGCTGGGTGCTCTCGCCGGCGACCGGCCCGGCTCCGCTCGTCTCGGCCGTGCCGGCCAAGCCCAGCTGCCACAGGGCCGAGCGCCTGCCTGCGCCCATTTGCGCGGTCATGAGGCTGTCGCATGCCCCCGACCAGGCCAGCTGTTCGAGCGCTGCCCGCCTCACGCCGGCGCGCGCGGCGAGATCGGCGAGATCGCGAAAGGGACCGTTTCGCTCGCGCTCGGCCACGAGCCCGGCCACTTCGGCGCTCGCCACATCCTTGACGTAGCCCAGGCCCAGGCGGACACCACCGGCCTGCACGGTGCATTGCGCAGCCGAGGCGTTGACGTCGAGCCCGAGGATGGCGATCCCGCGGTTCTCGGCCTCGTGAACGAGGCTGTCGGGTGCGTAGAAGCCCATCGGCTGCTCGTTGAGCAGCGCGCACAGGAACTCCGCGCCATGGTGCACGCGCAGCCAGGTCGACTGGTAGGCGAGCAGGCCGAAGGCGGCGCTGTGAGCCTTGGGGAAGCCGAAGCCGGCGAAGCCTTCGACCATCCCCCACACGCGCTCCGCCGTCTCGGGGTCGGCGCCGACATGCCGCCCGGCTCCGGTGACGAAGCGCTCGCGGTGACGGCCGAGACGCTCTTTCGAGCGCTTGCGGCTCATCGCCCGGCGCAGGCCGTCCGCCTCGCCGGGGCTGAAGCCGGCGAAGGCTTCGGCCACCTGCATCACCTGGTCCTGGAAGATGATCGTGCCGAGCGTCTCCCGCAGGACCGGCTCGAGCGTCGGATGCTCGTATGGGATCTCATAGGCCGGGTCTTCTCGCAGGCGCCTGCGACGCTCGATGTAGGGGTTGATCGCGCCGCCCTGGATCGGGCCGGGCCGCACGATCGCCACCTGGATCGTCAGATCCTCGAGGTTCAACGGCCGCGTGCGCAACAGCGACTGCATCTGCGCGCGACTCTCGATCTGAAAGACCCCCACCGTGTCGGCCGCACGAATCGCCCTGAAGGTGCTCGGATCGTCGAACGGGATGCGGGAGAGATCGATGCGCTCCCCGTGCACCCGGGCGATTTCCTCTACGCAGCGCTCCACCGCCGAGAGCATGCCCAAGCCCAGCAGGTCTATCTTCAAGAAGCCGGCATCCGCGCATGAGTCCTTGTCCCACTGGACCATCTGCCGGCCCTCCATCGCGGCGGGCACGACCGGACAGCAGTCGATCAGCGGCCTGGTCGACACGATCATCCCGCCGGAGTGCTGCGACAGATGACGGGGAAGCCCATACGCCTGCTCGACGAGCCTTGCGAGCCAGCGCCAGCGCTCGGATGTGATCGCCTCCTGTGCCCCTCTCGCGGCGCCCGCCTCGCGCGGACGATCGCCGGCGAGCGCGACGGCGGCGTCGTGCTCGGCGTCTGACCCGTACCTGTCGGCGCCTCTGGCCAGGCGCTCGATCCCGCCGGCGGGCAGGCCGAGGACCTTGCCGAGCTCGCGGATCGCGCCCCGCGCCCGGAAGGTGGGAAAGGCGGCGACCAGCGCCGTGCGGTCGTGTCCGTAGCGCTCGTGCACGCGCGGGATCAGCCTCTCGCGGATGTCGCGCGGGAAGTCGAGGTCGATGTCCGGCAGTCCATGCAGATCCTCGTGCAGGAAGCGTCCCAGCGCCAGCTTGTTCGCGACCGGGTCGATATGCGAGAGGCCGGTCAGGTAGCAGACGAGCGATGAGACCGATGACCCTCGCCCGCGTCCGGGGGCCAGCAGCGCGCGCACCGAGTCCGCTCCGCGAACCTCCAGGGCCACCTCGCGCGCGAGCTCGAGCATGTCGTGATGGAGCAGGAAGAAGCCTGCCAGCCCGAGCCGCTCGATCACACGCAGCTCCTGCTCCAAGCGCGCCCGGGACTCCTCGTGGGCTGCGCGGGCGGCTGCAGGCGGGTGGGCTGGCTCCAATACGTAGCGCTCGCGCAGCCGCGAGCGGCACAGCTCGGCCAGGCGGCGCGTGGAGCTCGCGTCCTCGGCCCCCGGATAGCGGTAGCCGAGATCCTTCGTCAGGTCGAACGTGAGCCGCTCGGCCAGCGCCAGCGTCTCGCGGACCGCCTCGGGATGGTCGGCGAAGCGGCTGACCATCGCCTGCGGCGTGCTCATGACATGGCTGTGGTTGCCGCGTCGCACCGGCTCGGAGGCGTCGAGGGTCGTGTGGTGGGCAAGCGCCACGAACGCATCCTGCAGCTCGGCCCTGGCGCGTATGTGCGCGTGGACGTCGCCGGTGGCCACGCAGCTGACGCCCAATCTCCCGGCAAGCGCGGCGAACGCGCGGTTGCGGGCGCGATCGTGGCGGGCGTAAGGGCGCTGCAGCTCCACGTAGAGGTCCTGCGGCCCGAACGCGTCCAGCAGGCGCCGGGCCGTCGGCTCGTCGCGCGCGCCGCCACCGATCGCCGAGCGCCCGGCGCAGCCGGTCAGGCACACGAGACCCTCGGCGTGGTCGAGCACCGCCTGCAGGTCCACCGAGGGCTCGCCGAGCTCGCGCCGCCGAGATCCTTCGCGCGTGTGCGCATGGGCGAGTGTGAGGATCCGGCAGAGGTTGCTCCAGCCGCGCCCGTCGCGCACGAGCAGGGTGATGTGGCGCCTGTCGTCGGGCTGTCCTCCACCGGCAGAGCCGCGCTCGCCGCGATCGCGTTCGCCGGGGCGATCGGCCACCACATCGACCTCGGCGCCGTGGATCGCCCTCACGCCATGCTCCGCGGCGACCTGGGCCAGCTCCATCGAGCCGGATACCGAATTGTGATCGGTCAATGCCAGCGCGCTGTAGCCGAGCTCGCCGGCCCGCTCCGCCAGCTCCTCCGGCAGCGAGACGCCGTCCAGGAACGAGTACGCCGAATGGCAGTGCAGCTCAACGTATGGCGAGTGCGTCATCCTCGGACCTAGGAGCTCTGGATGAACCAGCCGCCGGCGCCGCCGAGCCGGCCCTTGCCGCGCGCCCTTCCCGCGGGCGCGACGTCGTGGAAGACCACGACGTTTCGCCCCCGCTCGCCGACCAGCTCCCAGTAGCGACGGCGCAGTGGCTCGGCGGTCCACCAGCGGTCCTCCACCAGCCACGACTCGCGCAGCGACTCGATCCGTTCGCCGTTCACCTCGATCGGGTGACCTGCGGGGCGGGCGCCTTCGAATCGCACCCGCGCGGGCCTTGGAGGGTTCAGGGTTCGCGCCAAGGCGCTCACTGCGGTCATTCCGGAATGGGAGCGAGCATCACCCGTCGCTCGGGTACGCGCGAGTCCGGATCCACACAGACCGCCCGCAGCGCCGCTTCCTGCCCGGCGACCGTGCGCACCTGGGCGATGGCCTCCCGCAGGCGGGCGGCACGGCGGGCCGGCTCCTGGTCGAGCAGGGCGCCCTGCTCGTTCGCCGGAGGGCCGAAGCTCGCGACGGACAACCGCAGGGCACCAGCCGGGGCCGGCAGCAGCAGCAGGCGCAGCGACAGCGCCAGCCGGATGCGCTCGGGGTCGGACAGCGCCTCGCGAAAGACCACGCTTTCGCGCCAGCCGCCACCGGCGAGCAGGCGCGCGGAGAGGGTGATGGCGCGCAATGTGCGGCCACGACGCTCGGGCCGGGCCAGCAGCCGGCTCACCAGCACGCCCAGCACGCCCTTCAACGCCGTCCCGGAGCTCGCGTCGCCGACCTCCATCGATTCCTCCAGGCGCTCTTCGACGCGGCGCGCATGCAGTGGGGTGTCCTCGCCGCAGGCGAGCCTGTGCGCAAGCGCACCCGACGCTCCGAAGCGGTCGGCGAGCGCCGGGCGACCCAGCTTCACGAGCTCCCCGAGCGTGCGCACGCCGAGGCGCGTGAGGGGCTCGACCAACGCCGCGGTCTGCTCCCGAAAGCCGAGCAGATCGACCGGGCGCCCGGCGAGCCAGCTCCGGGCCTCGGTCGGGCCTTCAATCAAGAGCGGTCGGCGCGAGCGCACGGCCAGAGCGGCCGCCATGGCGCAGAAGCGGGTCGGCCCGCCACCGATGCGCGGCGGCCTGCCCAGCTCTCCGGCCCCTGTGCTCTGATCGCCCGAGCGGCAGGCATGGCGGGCGGCGGCGATCGTGGCGGCGTCCGTTCCGTGGATGGCGAGCAGGCCGTCGGTCTCGAAGTAGGCGAGCCCCCGGCGGGCGGGCTCGACAGCGGCGCCGATCGATTCCAGGGCCCGCAGCACGCCCTCCCATCGCTCCGCCGCCCCCACGGGATCTGCAGGCACGAGAATCAGCTCGGGACAGCGCGCGAGCGCCTCGCCGAGGACCATCCCGGCGACGACGCCGCAGGCTTCAGCCGCTCCGGAGACCTCCCCCACGCGCCCGACGGGGCTCACGGCGGGGACGGCTGGATCGGCGCCGCGGGCGCTCTTCGATCGCTCGGCGCCGAGCAGCGGCGCCACGGCCAGCGCCCGTCCGGCCAGCGCCTGCCCGACGATCTCGACCGGGCCGTCGCCGCATCGGTCTGCGGCGGCTACGACGAGCTCGAAGCGGGGCAGATGAACGCAGACGACCATACGAACGTATGTTCGCATATGGTCGTCCGCAGGTCAATCCATCGTCAGAGGCCCCTCGGCCGCCCCGCTGAGGAACTGGCGCACGAACGCGTTCTCGGAGGAGAACATCCTCTCCGCGTCGCCCGCTTCCACGATCCGCCCCCGCCAAAGAAGCGCGATGTACTCGCCGATCTGCCGCGCCGACGCGATGTTGTGCGTCACGACTATGTAGGCACCCCTGTGGATCGTGTGCATCTCCTGGATCAGATCGCACAGCAGCGCCGTGCGCACCGGGTCCAATCCCGAGTCGGGCTCGTCGAAGATCACGATGTCCGGTTCCATGACGAGGGCGCGCGCGAAGCCGGCTCGCTTGCGCATGCCGCCCGAGAGCTGGGAGGGCGAGTCGCCCATCGCATCCGCCAGGCCTACGTCGGCGAGGCGCTGAGAGACGCGCTCGGCGATCTGGGTCTCCGGGAGATCGGTGTGCTGGCGCAGCGGGAAGGCGACGTTGTCGAACACGGACATCGAGCCGAACAGGGCCCCGTCCTGGAACAGCACGCCGATCTTGCGGCGAAGCGCGAGCAGCCGTGGCATCGTCAGGCTCGGGACCGACTGCCCCTGCACGATGATGTCACCGGAGTCCGGGAACATCAGGCCGATTATGTGCTTGATCAGCACGCTCTTGCCGGTGCCGGAGGGCCCCAGCACGACGGTGATCGTGTCGTCGGGGAACGCGACGTTCAACCCGTTGAGCACCGGCACGCCGCCGAGGCGCTTGTGCACGTCGATGCAGCGGATCGACCACTCGCCCGCGTCGGGGTCTCCGGAGAGCTCGAGGTCGCTGGTGTGATACTCGAAGTCGTCGGCCATCATTTCCCTTCAAAGGTTACGTGAGGGAACTGGCTCGTCTGGCCGTTGAACGTGAACGGCCCCTGCTGCAGGCAGACCGGCGCCGGGACTTCGTTGGCGTGTTCGGGCGTGTTGGCGACCTTGAACTGGATGATCTGTTCGATGATGCTCTGGGAGATCGTTTCGTTCGGCGGGCCGCTCACCGAGGGCGCGGAGTTCGAGCAGGAGCCGCTGCTGAAGACAGGCAGGCCGCTGGCGAGCGAGTGCAGCGCTCCGGTATGGAAATAGGGGTTGGAGCGGTCGGTTCCGATCCGGCTCGGGTAGAGCGCGAGGCTCTCCGGGCTGAGCACGTTCATCGACGTCAGCAGGTGCGCGGCCGGGCCGCTCGGGTCGCTGCCGTTCTTGCCGTGTGACTCGGATGCCGCCGTGAGGTTCGCGAAGAAGGCCTGAACCTCGGGTACGTATTCGCCCGTGTACTGCAGGAACGGGTCGAGGTTGTGCAGAACCGGCCTGAGGTTTTCGAGCACCGGCACGGTCAGGTCGAGCGTCTTCTTGACGTCGGGGAGCCCGGCCTTCGCGGCCTTGGTGAGCGGGCCGAGGTCCGTCAGGAACTTGTCGAATTCGGGAGCGAACGGCTTTGCGGCCGTGAGCAGCAGCGCCAGCTGGCGCTCGGCCGGCTTGAATTCGTCGAGGAACGGGCTGGCGTCCGCGGCGAAGGCGTCGAGTTCCTTGAGCGCCACCGTCGAGTTGTGCTCGAACGTGGGCAGCGCCTTGAACGCTTCGGCGAAGCCCTGACTGCCTTCGGCGGCCGCGTGGAAGGTGTGTTCTCCGTTGACGATCAGGCCTTCGAGCTGATGGTCGCGGCTTGCGAGGGCGTTGAAGACGACGCCCGTGTTGCGCACGAGCGCGCGCACCGCCCCTTCCTGGGAGTTGAGGATCGTGACGAGACGGTTGGCATGTTCGACGAACGGTTCGAGCTTGGCGCAGGAGGCGTTGATCTGTTCTCCGCGCCCATTGATCCCTTCGGAGAGCGCCTGCTGCCAGATCGCGAACGCACGCCGGGTCTTGGGGTCGAAGGCCGACAGGATGTCGTCGAGGGTCACCGACGGTTCGACCTGGGCATTCGCGAGCTGTCCCTGGTCCGCCAGGTAGGGACCGGTGCTCCCCTCCGGGTTCAGCTGCACGAAGGTCTCTCCCAGGAGCGTCTTCTGGCGGAGGATCGCGTGCATGTTGGCCCGTATCGGGGCGTATTTACCTGACAGTTCGACCGTGGCGTGGGTGCGGCCGTCCTTGCCGAGCTTCAGCGCGACGACGTGGCCGACGTTCACGCCGCTGATGCGCACGTCGGACTGTTCGGCGAGGGCGAGCGTGCGCGGGAAGGCGACGGTGAAGCGGTAGCCCTTGGGCTTCAACGGCAGCGGACCGCCGAAGGACTCCCACAGGAACATCAGCAGCCCGAAGCAGCTGAGCACGAACAGGATGATCACGAGGATGTTGCCGAGGGTGGGCGCGCGCTTCTGCATGTCAGCCCTTCCCTGCGCTCGAGCTCTTCGCGGTTGGCGAGGCCGCTCCGAACACGCTCGGGTTGAGGCTCGAGAGCGCTGCGCCCGCACTGGCCTTGGGGGCGGCCGAGCTCGTTTTCGCTTTGACCACCGAGCCGGGCAGGAGACGTTCGCATTCAGCCTGTGTGGGCGGCTTGAGCAGGTTGACGAGCAGGTTCACAGTGGGGTTGACTTCCGATACGCCGACGAGCAGCGGCAGGATGTTGCAGTTGAAGTAGACGAGGCTGCGCCCGACGGCGCCGTGGGCGTCAGACGTGCTGACGACGCTGTTGAGGTTGTGGTTGCCCCAGTCGAGGAAGAACAGGAAGCCGCCCTTGCTGGGCCCGGGGTTGTAGGCCAGCTCGTTGAAGAATTCGTTGAGCACCGAGAAGCTCACCGCGAGCTTCGGGAAGGCTTCGCCGGCGCCTTTGGTGGAGGGTGCGAGTTCGTTGACGACAGGGAGGATCTGTCGCGCGAACGGGCGGATTTCGTTCTTGATTATCGGCGTCGTCTTGTTGGCGAGCCGCCGCGTCGCTTCGTTGGCGGGGCCGAGCGCGCTCGCGAACGGCTGCAGCTTTCGCAGCGCCGGGCCGAGCACGCGGCTGGCCGTGCCGAGCTTGCCGAGGCCAGTCCCCGCCTTTTTCAGGGCGCCGGGGAGCAGGCGCAGCGTCTGCTGGACGTTTGCATCCTCCTTCGCGAAGGTCGCGAACACGGCGTTGGAGGCCTCGACGAGTTCGGCGAGCTGCTTGTCCTTGCCGCCCAGCGATTCCATCAGCAGCCTGAAGTTGTGGATCGAGCGGGCGACGTTGGCGTGACGGATTTCGACCTGCTCGGCGATCTTCTGGAACTCCTTGGCCGTCGGATCGAAGCGCTTGAGCGTCGCGGACAGCGCGGCCGCGTTGCCTTTCAGGCCCTGGCCGGCGCCGGCGAGCAGCTCCTGCAGGTAGGCGCGGGTTTCGGCGTCGAGACCCGCTAGGAACTCGTCGAAGTTGATGTTGGGCGCCGTCTGCGAAAGGGGGAGCACGTGACCGCTGGGCAGCTTCCCCGCGGAGGGCGTGCCGGGGTTGACCTCGATCGTGATGTCCTGCAGCTGCGTCTTCGGCCGCAGCAGCAGCGTCGCGTTGCGGTAGATGCGCGCGTATTTGGGAACGACTTTCATCGTCACCGTGGCGACGCCGTTCTGCAGGTTGACGCTCGCGATTTCCCCGATCTTCGCGCCGGCGATCGTCACCGCCTGACCCTGCCCGGGGGTGACGGCCTGTGCGGTCTGGAAGTCGGCCTTGAGCGTGTAGTAGCTGCGTCCGAAGACCGGCACCCAGCCCGGGAGCTTGAGGTTCTCGTGCGCGAGGATGTAGCCACCGACGGCTGCGGCGAGGATCACCATCGTGACGACGGCTATGAACGCCGTGCGGTAGCGCTCGATCTGGTCGCGGACGCTCAGCCCGCCTTCGTGTCCCGGTGCCGGCACTCTCGGCGCCATCATCCGTTCCCGTCCGCCGGGCCCTGCGACAGCGGGCCGTTGAAGTTGGGCAGCGCCTGCTTGTAGCACGGCGCGAGCGGCTGGTAGGGCGGCTCCTGCGCCGGGTAGGCCGGGCGCGTCCCCTGCGGCGACAGCGGGGAGCGGGCGAGCAGCTGCAGCCCTTCGCTCTTGCTGCCGAGCTCTTTGACCTTCTGGGAGCGGAGCGTCTGGCCGCTGTTGCCGACCATGAACTTGGCCATCACACCGTTGCCGTCGAAGTGCTGACCGATGCTCCCGAGGCCGACGAGGCTGTACCAGAATTCCTTGTAGTTTTCGACGCCGGAGGTGCTCGCGCCGTCCTGGATCTTGGTGTTCCCGGCGGGATAGATCACTTTCGTCAGGCATTTGTTGAACAGCTCGGTCTGCTTGAACAGCGGGACCTGTTCGGCCTCCAGGCTCGCCAGTGACGGCGTCGCGGCCGACAGCCCTTTGGCCACCCCGCCGAGCTCGGTCGGCGTAAGCGATGCCTGCACCTGTGCGATCCACGGCAGCGCCGCGGCGACGGTGGGGTTCGTCGCCCTGACGCCCGGGAGGATGTCGCGTGCGAACGTCCGCGTCGGTGGGAACGAGGCGTTCAGAGCGGCGAGGCCGCGGTCGATGCTCAGCAGCGAGCTCGGGAGCTCCGCGACCGTCGCGCGCAGCGGCGCGGACTGCGCGGCGAACTCGGAGAAGAACGTGTTGAAGTTGCCGATCAGTTCGCCGAGCTGCTGCTCGTGGACGTTCAGCCCGGCGGTGACTTTGCCTATGCCGGCGACCAGTTTGGAGAGGTCGTGCGGTTCGGTGCCGCCGATCGCCTGGTTGAGCACCGCGGTGCCGCGCAGCGAGGGCGGACCGCGATGGTAGGCCTTGGCGAGCGCCTGGGCGGCGTTCAGGCCGCGCACGTCGGGATCCTGTTCGGCGTTTTCGGCGGCGTTCGGCTTGCGGGTCAGCGCGTCGCCGTATTCGATGAGGAAGGTCTGCAGGTTCGAGCGCGTGTCGGTGTTCAGGGCGTCGAGCACCTGGTCGAGCTGCACGGGATCGGATGTCTGGGTGATCGGAATCGTGGCACCCGAGGAGAGCGTGTTCGCGGACGGGCTCCCGGGCTGCAGTTCGACGAACCAGTTGCCTTCGAGGAAGATCCGCGGACGGATCTTGAGCGTCGCATCCGAGTGGATCGGCAGGCCCTTCGATTCGATTTCCATCGTCACCAGGCCGGCCTTCCCCGAGCGCGTCACCGAGCTGACCTTGCCGACGTCGACACCGGCCACGCGCACCGGCGACTTCGGGTGGATGTTGACCGCGGTCGCGAACTGCGCCTTCAGGCGGTAGCCGTGTTTGAACGGGATGTGCTTGGTGAAGCCGAAGTAGACGAGGATCGCGGCGACGACGATGACGATGATCCCGAAGCGCAGCGGGTTGTAGCGCTGCAGCTCGATGACCGGGATTTCGTCGTGGCGACGCCACCAGCGCCTGCGGCTCATTTCTTCTTCCCCTTGGCGATCCCGAGCGCCGTGAGGGTCGCGCTCGGGTACGGTTCGCCGGACAGGTCCTGTCCGCGGGTGGTGAGTTCGCGCTTGTTGGCGACGTCGATCGAGGGCACGTTCCCGATCACGGCTTTGCCTTCCAGATACGTCTCGTTGCCGGCTTCGCAGACCTGCGGCTGACCGGGCCCGGCGACGTTCGGATACGGGTTCACGTGCACATGGTTGTTGTCGATGATCGTCGTGGATTGGAAGCCGTGTTCGGTCGAGGGGCCGTTCGCCGGAGCAGACGACGGATAGCCCTCGTTGTTCGGCCCCGGCGGGGAGAGCACGAAGCCCGAGCGGGCGACGGTCCCGACGCCGACGTTCTCGGACTCGAGGCTCGCGACGTTGCGGAAAGCCAGCGTCAGGTAGTTGCAGACGGCCTGCTCGGGTGCGATGCCGGCGAACAGGGGATTGCCGACCTGCAGCGTCCGCGTGAGGTCTTCGAGGCCGAGCGAGGCGACCGGGTTCTGCGCGAAGGCGGCGAGCGCCTGCGATGAGGCGGCGAGCTGCGTGTTCAGTTCCGTCGCCGCCTTGAGGTTCACGGCGCCCACGGCGAAGGCGTGGGCGAGCGGCGGAGCGACGGTCCGCAGCGACCGCGCGCTCGGGCGCAGCAGGTGCATGAATTCCGTCGCCTTTTCGATGAACGGCGCCTCGAACGGCAGCGAGTGGATGGCCTGTTCGAGCGCGGCGGGACCACCCTCGGTCGCTTTTTCAAGCGATGGCGCGACGCTCGCCCAGGCCTTGAAGAACGTGTCCTGGTCGCTGAAGAAGGAGGCCTGCGCGTTGGCCACCGGGGCGGCCTGCGAGGCGACGCGGTCCAGGGCGATGAAGAAGCCGCGCAGGTCGGTCTGCGGAAGCGCGAGGTTGTGAAGGACCGGCACGGCGTTGTTCACGAGCGGCCGCAGTTCGGCGATCGTGTTGTTCAGCCCGAGCCCGCGGCCGGCCAGCCCGTCGCCGAAGTTGTTCGTGTTGATCTTGATGGCGGTTCGCGTCGGCTTGTCGAACATGTTGAAGAGTTCGTCGATGTTCACCGGTTCGCGCGTCTGCGCTGTGGGCAACGTCTGCCCCGCCTTCAGCGGCTGATGCGAGCTCCCCTTTTCAAGTTCCAGGTACTTCAGGCCGATCGCCGAGACGGACAGCACGATCGCTTTCGTGTCGGCGGGGAGCGGTTCGATGCCCTTTTCGAGCTTCAGCGTGGCGATCGCGCTGACGCGTCCGGTGGCGCGGTTCTGGCGCGGCGTGAGCGAGCTGACCAGCCCGACCCGGGTGCCCGCGATGCGCACCTGGTTTGAGGGGATCAGGCCGGACGCCTCGGGCAGTTCGACTTTGATGTTGTAGGTCGGCACGAACGGCAGGCCGTTGTTGGCGTTGTAGGCCAGGAACACGGCCACGACGACGATCAGCGTCGTCACCGCCCCGATCAGGAGCGGGTTGCCGGCGAGGGAGCCGCTGCGACGCCGTTTCATCAGGGCGTCTCCAGCGGGTCGCAGGTAAGCAGGCCGTTGTCGACGAACGGCGAGGAGCCGTCGGCGGCCGGCTGCGTCGCGCCTCCGGGGCAGCGGCGCAGCTGTCCGGATTTGAGGTTTTCGAGGGCGGCCTGCGGCGTCGTCGGCGCGAGGTTGTTGTTCGCGCCGAGCTTGAAGTCGGGCAGCACCGGCGTCAGGCGCGCGTAGTGGCCGTTGGCGTCGTAGTAGGCGCCGGCCTGGCCGAACGTGCGCAGCGTCCCGGACAGGTCGGGGGCGTAGGGACCGAAGAAGGCGGTGATCGGGACCGATTCCTGCAGTGCCGTGACGCTGCTCGGCGAGCTCGTCGTCAGCGTCCGCGCGAGCACCGGCAGCGCCCGGATCAGGTCGGTGAGGTCGTTGTTGGCGCCGGGGCGGTTGAACGCTTCGCTGAAGTTGTGCACGGCGGGTGTCGCGGTTGTCACGAGCGGGCGCAGGCGTTCGAGCAGGGTGGTCAGCGACTTGGTGGTGGGCCGTGAGGTGTCGACGAGCTTTTTGAGCGCGCTGAACGTCGACGGCAGTTCGGCGAAGGTGCGGTTGCCCTGGCGCAGCGTGACCGGCAGCTGTTTGAATCCCTGCGCGAGCTGGGTCTGCTGGGAGCCGATCGCCTGGAAGGTCGTGTTCGCGTTTTCGATCAGGTCGGTGAGCTGTTCGCTGCGGGCGCCGATCGTAGTGACCGCCTTGGCGCTTTCCACCAGGAAGCTCGTGAACACGGGCTGATCGCGGACGAGCTCGGAGAAGAACTGATCGCTCGCGTTCAGCGCCGGCGGGAAGTATTCGGTCGACAGCCCGAGGTCGCGCCCGGCTCCGGCGTACTGTTCGGCCGACCCCTGCAGGAACTGGGCGAGCCCCTTGCGCGTCTTGGGGTTGAGCGTGTTGAAGAGCTGGTCGAGGTCGACGACTTCACGCGTCGCGCTGGACGGCAGCGTCGCGCCGGCCGGCAGCGCGCGGTTGTTGTTGGGCCCGGGCGACAGCGCGATGTAGCGGTTGGCGACGCTGGACAGCGACGGCACCCTGACCTGCGCGACCGTGCCTTCGTGCAGCGGTGTCAGCGAGGAGTCGACGTGGATCGTGATCCGTGCCCTGAAGTCCTTGGTCAGGACGATGTTCGTGATGCTCCCGACCGGTACCCCTCCCACCTGCACCTGATCTCCGCGCACGAGCTGCCCGGCTTCCTTGAACACGAGCTGGTAGTTGGAGCCGCCGCTACCGCCGAGCACGAGGAAGAGGATGACCAGCACCACCGCGGCCAGCGCGGCCACCGCGAGGACGCCGCCCAGGCTGGTGCGCGATGCGCGCGGGCGCCCGGGGGGACCCGTCGGGCTCGGCGGAGGAGACGGGGTCGCCGGAGGGCTGGGCGGGCTAGCCGTTGCCACCGGAGTGCCTTTCACTCGTCGCGCCGCCAGGCGCCGCGGCCACGCGGATGGCGGCCGGGGAGGGACCGCGTGCCACGGTCGGATCGGGAATCTCGCCGAGGCGGGCGATCAGCTTTATCCACTCGCTCGGCGTGAGCACGGACGCGGGCGAGCCGGCGGCGTGCGCGCCGGTCGCGCCCGTGGAGAAGGTGACGCGGACGGCATTGCGCGCCTGCGCGCTCGTGACCGCGCCAACCGCGCGTCCGTAGCTCATCTGGCTGACGATGCGCGCTGGCCTGGCGGCGCCCTGCAGCATCAGCAGCTTGCGCACGGCGCTGTCGACGATCGAGCCCTGGCTCTGGTGGCCGGCGACCGCGACGCCGTTGATCGCGGTTATGTCAACGGCCTGACCGCTCGACTTCGCGGCGGCGTTCGTCGCGACACCGGCCGGCGTCGAGCCGGGGCACGCCAGGGCGGACACGGTCGGCTTCATGCCCGACACCGAGAGGTACTCGAGCATCGCCAGCACGCGCTTGTCGACACTGCCGGACTGCACCGCCTCGCGCCCGCAGCGGGCCAGGCGGATGCCGGCGTCGTGGAGCACCTGGGGCTCGAGCTGCTGCTTTGACTCGAGCAGCACCTGACCGGTCGTCGGCGACGTGGCCAGGAAGGGGTTCTCCCCTTTCGCCCTGAAGACCGAGGTGTTCTCGAGCGCGACCCAACCGTCGAGAATCGGCTTCGGGTCGATCGCCGGAGCGCCGGCGCCCGCAGGGCGGATCTGAAAGAGAACGTGCGGTTCGCCCGCCGCGGAAACGGAGCCGGAGCCGGCGCCGGCAGTCGGGCCGACGTGCCCGAGGACGGTCCCGGCGATCACGTGAACACCCGCATGGAGACCGTGCAGATAGACGTCGTTCGGGCCTTCCGTGAAGACCCGCACGCCGCCCGACGTGACGCGACCCGCGGCTGGGGGAGCGGCAGCGAGCGGCCGGCTCAGAGCGGGCGGGGGCGGTTCGAGCGCGGCCGCGGCGCCGAGCGCGAGCGCCGACACGGTCGACGCCTGGGTGAGCGGCGAGCGAGGCTGCGCGCCGGCGGTCGCCGGACCACTCGGCGGCGGTTCGTTCCCGGCGCCGGCCTGGCCGAGACGATCGCTGACCGCGCTGTGGACGTGCGGCTTGAGAACCGGATAGACCTTTGAGACATCGCCGAGCTCTGCGTAGAGGTAGGTGTTGCCGAACGCGTCTCGCAGCGAGATGTAGCGTCCGAGGGTCGGGGAGTTGCCGATCTGGACGACTTCGCCGTCCTGCACCGCGATCACCGGGGCTCCGGGCTGCGTGTAGATCGTCGTCCCGGCGAGCGTTCGCGGAGTGCTCGAGCCCTTGGCGGCGACCGCCGGGAACCCGTCGCTGAAGTGGGCCGCCGAGTGGACCGGGAAGCGCGCCTCGGTGAGCCCGGTTATGGCGCCGAGGAGTTCCGCCGGCGTGCCGCCGAGCAGTTGGGCGCGGAGCATGACGGAGTCCACGTAGGCCTGGGAGTGGTTGTAGGAGAAGACGGCCGAGCGGATGGCGGTGGCGCCGCCGGCCGCGCGCAGGTAGCGCGCCGCCGCGAAGATCGCGTCGGCCGGGTTGTAGGGATCCTCGAAGCCGTCGCCGTTGGCATCGACCCCGTACTGCGCCCACTCGGCCGGCAGGAACTGCATCCAGCCCTCGGCGTTGGCGCTGGAGACGCTCAGGTCGCGCCCGTAGTCCGTCTCCACCTCGTTGATCGCGGCGAGCACCTGCCAGGGGATTCCGTAGGCCGTGCCGGCGGCCTGGAAGATCGGCAGCAGGAACGGGGGGATGCGGAAGCTTTCGATGAAGAAGGCGGGCACGCCCGCGATCGAGGACTGCAGCGACAGCGGCAGCGACGGGGTGAGCGCCGAGGGCGACGGTGGCTTGGCGCCGTTTGCCGCTGCGGTTGAGCCTTCCCCTTCGCCCGCGGCGTTCGGCGACGCGGCCTTCTGCGGCTTCGCGCCGGCCCTTCCGCCGAGCGTGCTGCCCTGCGAGCGTTGCGCCTGCACCTGCGGCGCCGTCGTCGCTTGCGACGGTGCCGGAGATGGCGGGACGGTCACCTGGGTCGTGGAGGTGGAGGTCGCGGGAGCCTCGGGGGCGGGCGCTGCCGCGGTCGTTTCGGTCCCGTGCACAGGCGGAGCGGCGGCTTCGGCGGCGAGGCTCGCGGCCGGCAGGATCAGGGCGAGGCCGGCGACGGCCGCGAGGAGGAGGCGAGGTGGCAGGGGTCGTCGGTATCGCATGGCTCAGTTGCCGAGGAGGTAGTTGAGGAGCAGGCCGCCGGCGGCCGAGCCTTCGCCGTGTGGCGCGTAGTAGGTCGTGCCGGCCGTGGAGCCGCCGACCGGCTGTGCCGTGGCGCCCGAGCTGCTGGAGGGGGCCGCGCCGCCGATTTCGCTGGCCGTCGGGGCGGAGCCGGGGTATTTGGCGCGTGCCTGTGCGGGGGTGGCGCCCTGCAGGACCGCCAACGTCCGCGCCATCACGAGGCCGGTGCTCCGCGGATCGACCGATGCCGCCGAGGCGGCCGTGCCATTGGAGGCCGAGGCGGCTTCGGCGACCCCGGTCGTGCTGAACAGTTTGCGGTTGCACTGCGAGGTCGGTTTGAGGCTGTATGTCAGGCACGCGGTCCCGACCCCCTCGGCCCGCAGGAAATGACCGAGCGCGTCGTAGCCGTTGGAGGCGCCGGCGCCCAGGAAGATGAAGTCCATGATCCGCTCCAGGCCGCCCGTGTCGCGCAGGCTCGTGAGCAGCGACGAGAGGTTGCCGGTGAACGGCTGCGCTGCGTTGCCGAGCGCCTTCAGGCGGTTGAGCAGCGGCTTGGTGGCGACCAGCGCCGGGCCGGACAGCTTCGACGTCTTGCCGAGGTTCTGGAAGAACGTCGAGGAGCTGTTGGAGAAGCCGGGGATGTTGGTGAACGCCTTGCTGATCGCGGGAGCCGCGGCGCCGAGATCGGTGAAGGCGGGCGTCGTCTGGTCGGCGAAGCGTCCGAGGCGTTCCATCGCCGGCCCGAGCTGTCTCAGGAACGGCGGGAAGAGCTGGAGATTGCGTGCGAGCGCCCCGCGATGCGCGGCGCTTGCCTGGGCGACCTTGTTGCTCTGCACGATGAAGTCGGCGACCTTTTCGCGAACCGCGGCGAACGGCGCCAGCGCCTGGTCGGAGTCGACGGCGAGTTTCGCGAGCACATGGTTCTCGCTGGCGAGGATGTGGAGCACCTTGTCGAGTTCCTGCAGGGCCGGGTTGGCGCGGCGGATGACGGCGCTGAGGTCGCTGCCGCGGCCGGCGAGGCCGGCTCCGAGTTCGTTGAGGATGATCGTCAGGCGCTGGCGTTCGGGCAGGCGGCTGATGTCGCCGAGCAGGTCGACGTCCACGGGGCTGTGCGTCTGCTGCACGGGCAGCAGCCACTGGCCTTCCCCTTCTCGGCCGTGGCCGATTTTCTGCAGGGAGGGCGGAAGCGGTGTGCCTTCGACGCGCGGCTGGGTGGGCAGGCAGTCGACGTACTTCTCCCCGATCAGCGCCTGCGGCCGCACGGTGCAGCTGGCGTCCGAGCGAAAGTCCTGGAAGCCGGGCTTGGTGATGTTCAGGGCGACGGCGGCCTTCGCGGCGGGCGTCGCTGTCACCGACCCGACCGTGCCGACCTTCACGCCGGCGATCTTGACGTCCTCCCCCGAGATGATGTTGCCGGCGTCGTCGAAGATCGCGCGCACCGTGTAGGTGCCGTTCGAGCCGCCCGCCGAGGTGGCGAGCGCGACGATGACGGCGAGTGCGACCGTGCACGCGGCACCGGCGATCCCGGCCGCGAATCTCCTCCGCCCGACGCTCTCCTTCCTCACCCCGATCCTTCCTTGCCGTTCACAACGAGGCGGGCGACCCCATCATCCGATGGGGTCGCCCGTACCGCTCTTGCTTCGGTGGAGCTTACGCTTCCCCGCGCGTCAACTCCGCTGGTTGTCTTAGTGCTTGGGGCAGGGCAGCGAGTAGGGCACTGACACCGTCTGCGGCGACAGCCCGCCGAGTCCTGCGAACAGGAGTTCCGCCTTGCCTTTCCATGCGCCTTTGCACTTCTTCGGCGTCATGCCGTAGTAGACCGGCTTGCCTTTGGACTTGAACGCGCTGCCGACCTTGACGTTGATGAATTCAACGGACGCGTCGGGCGCTCCAGGCACGGTTTCGACGAGCGGGATTTCGGTGATCAGCTGCGGCCCGAAGCCGCCGCCGCCGCCGAGGCCCGTGTACTTGCCTTTGGAGAAGAATTCAAGCTGGACCGGCGAGTGACCTTCGGTGTAGAAGCCAAGGCCGCCGGCGATGTAGAACGATTCGATCGTCACTTGCTCTTTGGTCGGTTCGCCTTTGCCGAAGCGCACGACGCCTTCCGCATGACCGGTCGGGCCGGCCTTCGACTTCGGCGGGCACTTGGCCGGTTCCTTGGCTTCGAGCGTCGGCGTCGGGCAGGTCTTAAAGCCCGCCGTGTGGATCTTCGAGCCGGTCGGCAGGAAGAAGTTGACGCCGATCAGCGGCGGCGGGAACCCTGCGTATTCGGTCCCCGAGATGTGGAACGTGGCTTCGGCCGCCGCGCCGGCGCCTAGGAAGTTGCCGGTGTGCGGAAAGCCGGGAATCGCGACTGCTTTGGCTTTCAGCGTGACCACCGGGGTCGCCGACGCCACGCTCGTGAGCGCGAGTACGGCGAGACCGACGACGGCAAGACAGGTGGATGCTCTGCGCATCAGTTTCTCTCTCCTCTTTTGATGGACAGGTCCGCCTCGATCCGGGTAGCTCCGGAGCCATGCCGGTCCGGCGACATCGAGATCCCCGGCACACTACCCGGGGAACAGTGGCGACATTCTTCGGCCGAACCTTATCCCTCCCGCGCAATCCGTTCAACCTTGAACGGCCGCGGTCGGCTGAAGGCAGGACGAGTACGCGCAACCATGGCATGTGGGGGGAAATAGCGCGTCATGTGAGCTGTATACCCTCAGGCCGCTCGGAGTAGCGCCCGCCGAAAAACACTGAGGCTGCGCTTGAGGGTTATGGCTGAGGCGCCGACAGCTCCAACTCCGTGCCCGCGTAGCGCACGCCCACGGGCTCGAGTATCACCTCTCTGGGCCCCTCCTCCACCCGACCGGCGACGAGCGCGCTCAGGCCCAGCTGCTCTGCGATTGCGACGACGCCCGCGCCGGCGCCGGGCGCCGTGTAGATGGCGAAGCCCGACCCCATGTTGAAGGTCGAATAGGCCGACTGGGCGTCGAGGCCTGCCTCGGCTGCGAGGAAGCTCAGGACCGGCGGCACCTCCGGCAGACGCTCGACGCGATAGGTCAGCGGCCGCGGCGGGCGCATGAGCTTGAGCAGTCCATGGCCGGTGATGTGGCTCATGTAGCTGACGGGCATATCGGCCTCCAGCAGAGCTGCGACGAGAGCGACGTACATGGTCGATGGCTCGAGCAGTGCCTCGCCGAGCGTGCCGGCGCCGGGCACCGCCGTCGCATAGCCGTCGGGCAGCCGTCCGGCGACCAGCCTCGCGAGCGACGCGCCGTTGGCGTGCAGTCCACTGGACGAGACGAGCACGATCTCGTCCCCGGGGGCGAGACCCTCCCCGAGGATCGGCGAACGACCCTCCGGGACGGCTCCGACAGCTGCTCCCGCGAGCTCGATGTCGCGCTCGTCGAGCAGACCCGGCAGCGACGGCGACTCTCCTCCGCCCCACACGCAGCCGGCGTCCGCGCACGCCCGGCGCCAGCCCTCCAGCAGCGAGGCCGCGCGTTCGCGCTGCAGGTACCACTCCGAGGCGCCGGTCGCGAAGTAGGCGTTCACCACCAGCGGGAGCGCGCCGACGCAGCAGAGATCGTTCAGGATCGCAGCGACGGTGTCGTACGCGACGTCGCCGAAGCGGTCGATGCCCTGGGTCTCGAGCACGTGGCGGGCGACGACGGACTTCGTGCCGAGTCCCTCCACGACGAACGCCAGCGTCTGGCCGCCGAACTCGAACACGAACGCCGGCTCCCCGCGAGAGGCGTCGAGCGCACGGCCGCCGCGCGCGGCGAGCAGCGGGGATGTCGACAGTGCCTTGGCGATCGCCAGGCGCTTTCCCGAGTCGAGCGCGTCGTAGTCCACACCGGCCGCGCGATAGCTGGCGCCTCTGTCGCTCATCGTGGATGATCCTAGGCCCATTGCCGTCAGCGAGGAGAACCGATGGACTTCCAGCCGAGCGAGCGCTGTTCCGAATTCAAAGAGCGCCTCACGTCGTTCATGGACGAGCACGTCTACCCGGCCGAGGCGATCTACGAGCAGCAGCTGCTCGCATCGGGCGACCCTCATCATCAGCCGGCGGTGATGGAGGAGCTCAAGCAGCAGGCGCGCGACGCCGGGCTGTGGAACATGTTCCTTCCCGACCCCGACCACGGCGCGGGACTGTCCAACAGCGACTACGCGCCGCTCGCCGAGATCCTCGGGCGATCGCACATCGCATCCGAGGCATGCAACTGCTCTGCGCCGGACACCGGCAACATGGAGGTGCTCAACCAGTTCGCGACGCCCGAGCAGAAGGAGCGATGGCTCATGCCGCTGCTCGACGGCGAGATCCGCTCCGCGTTCGCGATGACCGAGCCGGACGTCGCGAGCTCAGACGCGACGAACATCGCCATGCGCATCGAGCGCGACGGCGAGGACTATGTCCTCAACGGACGCAAGTGGTGGACGTCCAACGCACTGCACCCCAACTGCCGGATCATGATCGTGATGGGCAAGACGGCTGGGTGGGAGTCCAGTCCCGCGCCGGTCCACAAGCAGCAGAGCATGATCCTCGTGCCACTCGACACGCCCGGCGTGAGCATCCTCCGCGGCCTCCCGGTGTTCGGATATCAGGACCAGGAGGGCCACGCCGAAGTCGACTTCGCAGACGTGCGCGTCCCGGCCTCCAACCTGATCGCCGGGGAGGGCGACGGCTTCATGATCGCCCAGGCGCGGCTGGGCCCGGGGCGCATCCATCACTGCATGCGCGCGCTCGGCGCCGCGGAGCGAGCGCTGGAAGCGATGTGCCGCCGTGCGGTCAGCCGCGTGACGTTCGGTCAGCCGATCGCCATGCGCGGCAACATCCAGGACTGGATCGCCGAGTCGCGCATCGAGATCGAGATGGCCCGCCTGCTGACGCTCAAGGCCGCCTGGATGATGGACACGGTCGGCAACCGCCAGGCGCGCACGGAGATCGCTGCGATAAAGGTGGCCGCGCCGAATGTCGCGCTCAAGGTCGTCGACCGCGCCATTCAGGTACACGGCGGCGGCGGTGTCTCCGACGACTTCACGCTCGCGTGGGCGTACGCGCACCTGCGCACCCTGCGCCTCGCCGACGGCCCCGATGAGGTCCACAAGCTGTCCATCGCCCGCCGCGAGCTGGCCCCCTACATACCCCGGGAGGCATGACCTCTCGGGCCGCCACGCGGGGCCGCTCGAGGCGGGTACGGCGCATCGGTCAAACGGCTAGTCCTGACTGGCGCCTGGCAAAACGGGTAGAGCGGGGAGGCCGGGCGCGCGGGCGCCGGGCCTACGTAAACGAGGGAAGAAGAGGCTCGATCGCATGACGCAGCGTCGCCTGATCGCCGTGCAAAAAGCGCTCGTGGGCGCGCTGCTCGCTTGCGCGCTGTCCGCGCTCGCGGCGTCCTCTGCGTTCGGCTGGGCCCCGCCTGCGAAATGGGAAGCGGGCACCTGCAACGGCACCCAGCTCACGGTCAAAAATTGCGAATACACGAGCCCGCCGAGCGTGTTCTACACCCAGGCCGCAGGGCACCCGTCCTGGGGGCTGACCGCCTTCGAAGTCGCCCACACCGGCTCGGGGGAAAGCCGCAGACCCGATGAAACGCTCAAACGAATCCGGGTCGACGTCCCCCCCGGCCTGGCCGCGGACCCGCAGGCACTGCCCACCTGCAGCCGCGCGGAATTCACTGCAAACGCCTGCAGTCCGCTCACGAAAGCCGGGTTCGTCGAACTCGAAGCGTTCGTCGGCGCGCCGGTCGAAAAAGTCCTGAAACTCGAAGGGAACGTCTACAACCTCGAACAGGAGCCGGGCCTGCCGCTGCTGTTCGGGATCGAAGTCAAAGGCGTCCCACCGCTCGTCGAAAACACGCAGCTGCTGCTCGAAGGGCACGTGAGCTACGCCAGGGAACCGGCGCTGGAAGCGCGCGGTGTCCCCTCCGGCGACTTCCACGAGTGGTTCCAGATCGACAATATTCCGCCGGAAGTCACTGTGAAACTCGGCCCCCTGCCGATTGAACTCGCCAAAGCGAAACTGCAGACCCTCAAGTCGAAGCTGTTCTTCGACGGCCACGCCGGCCACGGCAACTTCCTGACGCTGCCCAGCGAATGCGGCCCGCCGAGCAAGTCGACCTCCTACATCGAACTCGAAGACGAAAAACACGAGGTCGTAAGCGCGCCCACCGTGCCGCCCGTCGGAGTCGACGGCTGCAAAAACGTCCCCTTCAACCCGACCGCACAGGTCAAACCGCAGACCTCCGGCTACGACCAGCCGGATGGCGCGATCACCGACGTGCTGGTCCCCCAGAACGAAGGCGAAAACGAAATCAATACGGCTGACATCGTCTCGGGCCACGCGCTGTTCCCCGAAGGCCTGACGCTCAACCCCTCCGCCGCGCACGGCCTCGAAGCGTGCTCGCCCGCGCTCGTCCACTTCGAAAGCAAAGAAGCCGCGCAGTGCCCTGCGGGCTCGCGGATCGGCAGCGTCAACATCGAAACGGACCTGCCGAAAGGGTCGCTCACCGGCGGTGTCTACCTCGCCGCGCCGAACGGCACACCGATCACCGGTCCGCCGTACGCGACCTACATCGTGGCCGAAAGCGTCTACGACGTGAAGGTCAAGGTCGAAGCGACCGTCACGCCCGACCCCACCACGGGGCGCCTGAAAGTCGACGTCGTGAACAGCGCCGCGCACCCCTTCAACCTGCCGCAGCTGCCGTTCAGCCGCGCCACTCTGACGCTCAACGGAGGGCCGCGCGCACCGCTCGCGAACCCACTCAGCTGCGTCGTGGGCAACACCGAATCTGACTTCATCGCCTACTCGGGCGAAGGCATCCTCAAAGAGTTCCAGCCGGCGTTCCCGTTCGCGGCCACCGACTGCCCCGCCGCGATCCCGTTCTCGCTCAGCCAGTCGACGAGCCAGACCAGCAACACCGCCGGCGCCTTCACGAGCTTCACCTTCAACCTCGGCCGCGCCGACGGCCAGCAGAACCTCGCCAGCGTGCAGACGACGCTGCCCGCCGGCCTGGTCGGCCTGATCCCGTCGGTGCCGCTGTGCCCCGAACCTGGAGCGAACGTCGGCACCTGCCCGGCCAGCAGCCAGATCGGCACGGCATCCGCGACCGCCGGCGTCGGCGGTGAACCGTTCGGCTTCTCCGGTCCGGTGTACCTGACAGGACCGACCAACGGCGCACCCTACGGCCTCTCGATCCCGATCGAGGCGGCGGCGGGGCCGTTCGACCTCGGGCGCGTCGAGACGCGTGTGGCGGTCGGCGTCGACCCGCATAGCGCTCGCGTGATAGCGACTGCGACCCTGCCGCGGATTGTGGGCGGGGTGCCCCTGCACCTGCGCGGCATCAGCGTCGCGGTCAACCGCCCGAGCTTCCTGTTGAACCCCACGTTCTGCGGCCAGCTGGCCACGGACTCGAAGCTGACCTCCACCTTCAACGCCTCGCAGATCGCCTCAAGCCAGTTCGGCGTGACGAACTGCGGGGCGCTGGCCTTCAAGCCCTCGTTCAAGGTCGCGAGCAGCACCAAGACCTCCAAAGCGAATGGTGCCCCCCTGAAGGTCAACCTCACGCAGGGTGCCCACCAGGCGAACATCCGCTCGGTCTTCACGCAGCTGCCACTCCAGCTCCCGTCGCGCCTGACGACCCTCCAGAAAGCATGTCCGCAGGCCACCTTCGAAGCCAACCCGGCGAGTTGTCCGGCGACCTCCGTGGTGGGCAGCGCGACGGCCGTGACGCCGGTGCTCCCGGGCAGCGTCACCGGTCCCGCCTACCTCGTCTCCCACGCTGCCGAGGCGTTCCCCAACCTCGTCCTCGTGCTGCAGGACGGCGGCGTGCGCGTGATCCTGGAAGGCACGACGGACATCAAAAAGGGCATCACCACCTCGACGTTCGCCTCGGTCCCCGACGTCCCGGTGTCGAGCTTCTCGCTCTCGCTGCCGACAGGACCGCACTCGGCGCTGGCCGCCTACGGCAACCTCTGCGCGCACAGCCTGATAATGCCCACGGTCATCACAGCGCAGAGCGGAGCGCAGTTCAAGCAGAGCACGAAGATCGCCGTGGCCGGGTGTGGCATCAGGATCGTGCGCCGCAAGCTCGTCGGCCACACGCTGCGGATCACCGTCCAGACGCCAGCCGCCGGGCGGATCACCGTCACCGGCAGGAACCTGAAGACCGCCAAGCGAAGCGTCCGCAAGGCGACCACGACCACGTTGCGGGTTCGCCTCGGACGAGCCGCGGTGAGCGCGCTGAAAGCACATCGCCGCCTGAAGATCAAGGTGCGCGTCAAGTTCGCTCCCCGCCAGAAGGGTGAAGCCCGCTCGACAGCCTCCACCACGGTCAGCGTCAAACGCTGACGGC